>JALZOC010000086.1:0-7709 GCA_030857365.1 Acidobacteriota bacterium | reverse complement strand
CCACGCGACAGGGCCGCGCCCTGGCGCCGCTGGTGAAGCAGTTCAACCTCCCCCGGAGCGCGTTCGAGGCGCTCATCGAAGGCGTGGAGATGGATCTGAGGTGCCGGCGCTACGAGACATTTCCAGATCTGTACGAATACTGCATCAGGGTGGCCTCCGCCGTGGGCCTCATCTGCCTGGAAATCTTCGGCTACGAGGATCCGCGCGCCCGGCAGTATGCGACTGACCTGGGGGTCGCACTGCAGCTGACCAACATCCTTCGCGATGTGCCCGGGGATCTGGCCCGGGGCCGCCTGTATATTCCGCTCGAGGATTTGAGGCGGCATGGCGCGACGGAGGACGCGATCGCGGCGGAGGCGGCACGCGCCGGGCGGGGCGTGCAATCCGCGCAAGTCAAGGCACTCCTGAAGCAGCAGGCGCAGCGTGCACGTGAGTACTACGGAAAAGCCGACGCCGGCCTGCCGCGCCGCGACGCGCAGCGGCTCGTCGCGGCGGAGATCATGGGTGCGATCTATCGCCGCATCCTCGTCCGGATCGAGCAGGCAGACTACGACGTGTTCACACGCGTCGTCCGAATCCCGCGACCGCAGCGGGCGCTGATTGCCGCCGTGACGTGGACCCGCACCAAATGGGGACACTCACCTTTACGGTAAACTGCTGATTCTAAATGGCCGGTGTTCGAGCAAGTCACGCCAACCACCAAAACCTGACCCTTTGTTTTCAAGGGGTTACTGTAAAGATGAGTGTCCCCATTTAGTGGATGTGGTCGTGGTGGGCGGCGGATTCGCGGGCCTGAGCGCAGGCGCGCTGCTCGCGGAGCGGGGCGCCCGCGTGACCGTGCTGGACGCACGGCCCCAGCTCGGCGGGCGCGCCACCGCTTTCGTCGATCGGCACACGGGTGAACTGGTCGACAACGGGCAGCACGTGCTCTTCGGGTGCTACCGGGAGACGCTCGATTTCCTCCGGCGCGTCGGCGCGATGGCGAACGTGCGCATCCAGCCGTCGATGGAGGTCGTGTACCTGGACATGGCCGGACGACGGTCCGTCCTGCGATGTCCGCCGCTGCCATCACCCCTGCACCTGGTGGGCGCCGTCCTGGCCTGGGATGCCATTCCCTGGCGCGATCGTCTGGGCGCGCTGAAGCTCGCCGGCCCGCTGCGCCGCGCGCGGGGGGACCTGCGGCGGTCCGGATCGGTGTCCGCGGAACCGGCCGGAACAGTGTCCGAGTGGCTCCTCGCCCACGGCCAACGCCGGCAGCTGCGTGAGTGGCTGTGGGAGCCGCTCGCTGTCGCGGCCCTGAACCAGTCGCCGGAGATCGCTTCAGCCGCTCCGTTCGTGCGGGTGCTTGCCGAGATGTTCGGCACCGATCGCGCCGCGGCGTCGCTCGTGCTTCCGACAAAGCCGCTGCACCAGATGTACGCCGAGCCGGCGCGCGACTTCATCGTGGCGCACGGGGGAGACGTCCGCGTCAATGCGCTCGCACGCGTCGTTGTCGAGCGCGGTCGGGTGCGCGCGGTGGACGTGCGCGGAGACCGGATCGAAGCGGCCACGGTCATCGTCGCCGTCCCGTGGTTCGCGCTGCGGACCCTGTTCACACCGGCCGCGCCCTCAGAGCTCGCATCGGTGCTGGCCGGTGCTGCCGCGATGGAGTCGATGCCGATCGTGACGGTGAACCTCTGGTATGACCGGCAGGTCATGGACGAACCCTTCGTCGGACTTCCCGGGCGCGAGATGCAATGGGTGTTCGACAAGCGGATCGCCTTCGGCGGGGAGGCCTCGCACCTGTCGCTGGTCTCGAGCGGCGCGACACGGCTCGCCCTCCTTGGCGCCGACGAGCTGAAGGCGATTGCGGCCCGGGAAGTGGAGCAGGCCCTCCCGCGAGCGCGGGCGGCGCGACTCGTGCGCGCAACGGTGGTCCGGGAAAAGCAGGCGACCTTCTCCCTCGCCCCGGCGCAACCTGCCAGGCCTGGCTCCGTGACTCCGGTTGAAGGCCTGTACCTGGCAGGCGACTGGACCGACACGGGCCTGCCAGGCACGATCGAAAGTGCCGTCATGAGCGGACACACGGCCGCGAAGCATGTAACAAGGCTGGAGTTCGAAGGCTGAAGTTCGAAATCAGTCCTTCAGACTTCAGCGTTCAGCCTTCAGACTTGCGTATGACCTCCATCGTCGTTCACTACCAGGAGATTGCGCTCAAGGGCAAGAACCGCCCCTGGTTCGTGGCGCGGCTCGTGCGAAATCTCCGGGCGGCGACGGCCGATTTGCACGTGCGCGAGGTGCGTGCCCTGATGGGCCGCATCGAAATCGTGCTCGGCGAGGCGTCGGACCTCGAGGCCGTGCGCGACCGCGTGTCCCGCGTCTTCGGGATCGCGAACTTCGCCCAGGCTGGACGCGCGCCGCTCGACGTGGACGCGATAGCTACGGAGATCCTGAAGGGGCTCGGAGATCGCGTGGTGGAGTCGTTCCGGGTGTCCGCACGCCGAGCCGACAAGCGATTCCCCCTCACGTCACCGCAAATCGAGCGGGAGATCGGCGGACGAATCAAGGCCGCGCGCGGGTGGCGGGTGGACCTCGAGAACCCGGGATTCACGATTCATGTCGAGGCGCTCACGAACGAAGCGTTCTATTCGTTCGGAAAGGAGCGCGGAGCGGGCGGCATGCCGGTCGGCGTCAGCGGCCGCGTGGCGTGTCTCCTGTCCGGCGGCATAGATTCTCCCGTCGCGGCGTGGCGGCTCATGCGCCGGGGCTGCCGCGCACTTCTCGTCCACTTCCACAGTTACCCGATACTCTCGCGGGCGTCACAGGAGAAGGCGCGGGAGCTCTCGAAGCTGCTGGCGCAATTCCAGCTGCACTCGAGGCTGTTTCTGGTGCCGTTCGGCGACATCCAGCAGCAGATCGTACTCGCCGTCGCCCCGCCGCTCCGCGTCGTCCTGTACAGGCGCTTCATGATGCGCATTGCCGAGCAGATCGCGCGCCACGGACGGGCCCAGGCCCTGGTGACAGGCGACGTGGTCGGGCAGGTCGCATCGCAGACGCTCGAGAACATGGCGTGCATCAACAGCGTGGTGTCGATGCCGGTGCTGCGGCCGCTCGTCGGGATGGACAAGGAGGAGATCGTGGCCGAAGCGGAGCGGCTCGGCTCGTATCGCATCTCCATCATCCCGGACCAGGATTGCTGCACCCTCTTCACGCCCCGCCACCCCGCCACCCGCGCGCGGGCGGCGGATGTCGAACGCGCCGAGGCCGCACTGCCGATCCAGGAACTCGTCGAGAGGGCCGTGAAGGCCGCCGAGGTGGAGGACTTCGAGTTTCCTATAAAATAGGATGATCCCCGTCCGTTTTCGGAGGTTTTGGATTTTCGGTTTTACGTGCAGGAAAGAGACGACTGTGAAAATGACACCAGGGAAGCTCGCGGGCATGAAGGCTGTATCGAACGAGCGCGGGGTCATCGCCGCGGCGGCGATGGACCAGCGCGGCTCGCTCAAGAAGTCGCTCGCGAAGGATAAGGGTTCGGAGGTCAGCGACCGCGAGATGGAGGAATTCAAGATCCTCGTGACCGAGGTCCTCACGCAGCACGCGAGCGCCATCCTGCTCGACCCCGAATGGGGGATCCCCGCCAGCAAACGCCGCGCGAAGGGCTCCGGGCTGCTCCTCGCGTACGAGAAGACCGGATACGACGCCACCACTCCGGGCCGGCTGCCTGACCTCCTCGACCACTGGTCGGTCCGCCGTCTCAAGGAGTCAGGCGCCGATTGCCTCAAGATCCTGCTGTACTACGCGCCTTCCGATCCGGACGACATCAACACGCGCAAACAGGCGTGGCTGGAACGGATCGGCGACGAGTGTCGCGCGAACGACATCCCGTTCTTCGCCGAGTTCATCGTGTACGAGAACGGTGTCGATGAGAAGAGCGCCGAGTTCGCGAAGAAGAAGCCCGACCTCGTGATCCGGACCATGCAGGAGTTCACGCAGGATCGGTACGGCGTCGACGTCATGAAGGTCGAAGTGCCCATCAATATGAAGTTCGTCGAAGGGGCAAAGTCGTCAGGCGGCCAGACGGCGTATTCGCGCAAGGAGGCGATGGAGCACTTCCGGCGGTCGGCCGACGTCTCCACCAAGCCGTTCATCTACCTCTCCGCCGGTGTCAGCAACCCCGAATTCAGCGAAACGCTCGAGCTCGCCGGCGAAGCGGGGACGCGATTTTCCGGGGTCCTCTGCGGCCGCGCCACATGGGCGAATGGCGTCGCGATCTACGGAAAGCAGGGGGGAACGGCGTTCCGAACGTGGCTGGAGGACGAGGGCGTGAAGAACATCGCCAACGTCAACCAGCGCCTCGAGGCGGCGCACCCGTGGTACGAGTTCTACGGCGCGAAATCAGCCGACGAGCTGCGCTAGCCAGCTCGATCGTCAGACAAAGGGCACGGCGGTGACAGTCGCGGCTGTTCCGCCGATGCCGAGCGTCGTACCCGGTGCGATAAAGTCGCGGTGCACGTACCCGAGCGCGATCGCGCGTCCGAGCGCCGGGGACCGCACGGCGCTCGTGACTGCCCCGACGCCGCGCTCCCCGCTGCTGATCACCGCACCCGGCGGAGGCACGTCTGCCGCCGCTTCGAGCGAAAGGCCGACCAGCCGCCGGGCCACCCGTCCCTGCCCGCGGTGCAGGACGCGGATGATGATCTCCTGGCCCACATAGCAGCCCTTCGTCAAACTGATCGCGCGGTCCTCGATACCCGCCTCGAGCGGGATCGTTTCTGCTGTCATGTCGACGCCGAAGCGGGGGCGGCCCGCTTCCACGCGGCACACGTCGACGACGTCGGCCCCGACGACGGCGCCTCCGTTCGTGAGCAGCCCGGCGATAAAGGCGTCCCTGCCTTCCACCGGGATCACCACGTCGAACCCCGGCACACCCGCAGCGTCGGTCCGCAACACGATCGCGGGTGTCCCCTGGAACGGCACTGTTGCGCAGGCGTGCACCGGCATGGCATCGAGCACATCGTGGGACATCGGCCGCTGCGCGGGTTGGTCTTTCACTAACGTCTCGGCGAGCACGCGCGCCGCCTGCGGTCCATAGATGCCGACTTCCGCGGTCGCCGCGGATCGGTCCTGGATCTGGACGTCTTCGCTGAAGACGAACATCGTCCACTTCTCGCGCACCGAAGCGGTCACGCTGGCGTCCAGGTCCACGAGGAGCGCATCGCCGAGCTCGAACACCCGCATGTCCGCAATCATCCGCCCCTGCGCCGTCAGGTACGCAGAGTAGCAGCCGGTGCCGGGCGTGAGCGCGGCGATGTCGTTCGTGAGGAGCCCCTGCAGGTACGCGCGGCGGTCTCTGCCAGTGAGCAGCAGACGACCGCGTGCCGCGGAGGCGTCGAAGATGCCCGCTCCCTCGCGGAGAACGCGGTACTGGTCGGCGGAGGACATGGCGGACTTGCTGGTATCCTGATCGGATGCAGCTCTCCCGCTATTGTATCGTCGGCCTGCTGACCCTCCTAACCGGCGCAGGCAACAGCGCGATGGCGCGCCAGGAGGCTCCCGCCCAGAGGCCCGCCAGGCCGGCGCCCGCTCCCGCGCAGGGGACATCCGGTTCGATCGCGGGGGACGCCGAATTCACCCTCTTTCTGAACGGGAAGCGGGTCGGGACCGAGCAGGTGCGCGTGGCGAGAGCGGGATCGACGTGGATCGTTTCGTCCACCGCGCAGTTCGGCCCGCCGCTCAACGCGACGGTGAACCGCTTCGAGCTGAAGTACACCGCGGACTGGCAACCCACGGAGCTCCACATCGAGGCGATGCAGCCCGGGCGAACGCTCGCGCTGACCACGTCGTTCGGTGTCACGACGGCGACCAGCGTCATCACGCAGAACGGCTCGACCACGTCGAAGACGGATCAGATTTCCGCGCGGACGATCGTCCTCCCGAACAATTTCTATGCGGGATACGTGGTTCTCGCGGCGCGGCTCGCGGGGACGAACCCCGGCGCGGAGCTGCCGGTGTACGTGGCACCCTCGGCTGAGATCAAGGTGAGCGTCAAGGCGATCACCGAAGAGCAGATCAACAGTCCATCCGGCCCCCTCTCGACCAGGCTGTACGACGTCACGATCCAGAACCCCGGGGGCCCGATCGACGCCGTCGCCGCCATCGACCCCGCGGGGCGTCTCCTGAGATTCGAGATCCCCTCGGCGGGAGTCCGGTTGATCCGGACCGAACTCGCCAGCGTTGCGACCAGGTCCCAGCCGATCCGCAACCCGACCGACACGGACGTCATAATTCCTGCCACCGGCTTCAGTCTCGCCGGCACCTTGACAATGCCTGCTGGCGTCGGACGGCTGCGGCACCCGGCTGTCGTACTGGCCGGAGGATCGGGGCAGGTCGAGCGCGACGAAGTGATTTCCGGAATCCCCATCTTTGCGCAGCTCGCGGGCGCTCTCGCGCAGGAGGGTTTCATCGTCCTTCGCTACGACAAGCGCGGAATCGGACAGAGCGGCGGCCGGGCCGAGCGCGTGACGATCCAGGACTACGCCGACGACCTGACGACCGCCGTCAAGTGGCTGGAGAAGCGGCAGGATGTGGATCCGCGCCGGATTGCCGTGGCCGGACACAGCGAGGGCGGCGCCGTCGCCATGCTGGCCGCGGCCCGCGAGAAGAAGATTGGAAAGCTCATCCTGATCGCCGCACCTGGCAGGCCCGGCACCGAGCTGATACTCGAGCGGCAGCGCCATCAGCTCGACGTGCTGAAGACACCCGAGCCTGAACGCCAGGAGAAGATCGACCTTCAGCAGAAGATCCAGGCCGCGGTGATCGCCGAAAAGGGGTGGGGAGCCGTCCCGCCCGCGCTGCGGGCACAGGCGGATTCCACGTGGTTCCGGAGCCTCCTCCTGTTCGATCCGGCGAAGGTGATGCCGAAGGTGAAGCAGCCGATGCTGATCATCCACGGAGATCTCGACACGCAGGTGCCGCCGGCGCACGCCGATGCCCTCGCGCAGCTCGCGCGTTCGCGCAAGAAG
The DNA here is from genome assembly GCA_030857365.1 of Acidobacteriota bacterium. Lineage (GTDB taxonomy): Bacteria > Acidobacteriota > Vicinamibacteria > Vicinamibacterales > 2-12-FULL-66-21 > JALZOC01. The sequence continues at coordinate 708 of JALZOC010000086.1, read as the reverse complement.
GCCGGGCCGGTGGAACTGCTCCACCTGCCCGGGATCAATCACCTGCTGGTCCCGGCGACGACCGGGGAAGTCTCGGAGTACGCGGGCCTGAAGGATCGGAAAGTGACACCGGCCGTCGCCACCGCGATAGCCGAGTGGCTCCAGAAATAGCGCGCCATGCCAGATCGCATAATATCTCCCGCATGAAGGTCGGCATTCCGAAGGAAACCTGGCCCGGGGAAACGCGTGTCGCTGTCGTTCCCGCCGCTGCCGCGGGGCTCGTGAAGAACGGGCTCGAGGTGGCGATCGAACAGGGCGCCGGGACGGCGGCCGGATTCACCGACGAGGCGTACGCCGCGCAGGGAGTAGCCGTCATCAGTCGCGCGGACGTGTTCCGGACGGCAGACGTGCTTCTGCAGGTGCGCGCGACGCCCGGCGACCCCTCGTTGCTGCGCCGCGGCCAGGCTGTAATCGGGTTTGCGGATCCGCTCGGGGCGCCGCAGGCGGTAAGGGCGATCGCGGGGACGGGCGCAACGCTCCTCTCCATGGAGCTCATGCCGCGCATCACGCGGGCGCAGAGCATGGACGCGCTCTCGTCGATGGCCACGGTTGCCGGGTACAAGGCCGTGCTGCTCGCCGCCACTACCCTGCCCCGCATGTTTCCAATGCTGATGACAGCGGCGGGAACTGTCTCCCCGGCCCGCGTGTTCATCATGGGCGCGGGGGTCG
>JALZOC010000085.1 GCA_030857365.1 Acidobacteriota bacterium | reverse complement strand
CCACCAGCCTCGCGTCGGAGATCCGCGAGGCGCTCGGTGACGAGACCTCGGAAGAAGATCGCCGGTTCGCGATGGAGACGCTCTCCGCCACGTCGATTGAAGTCGTGCGCGAGTATGCGGCGGCGGCGCAGGCGATGTCGGACGCCAGATACGAGCTGGCGCTGCAGCACTTCGCGAAATCCGTCGAGCTCGACCCGGATTTCGGCCTGGGGCACGCCGGGCTGGCCATCGCGTCCCGCAACCTCGATCGGCAGCAGGATGCCGAGCGCTACATCACGGTCGCGGTGTCGAAGGTAGGCAAGATGACGGAGCGCGAGGAGTACCGCACGCGCGGCCTGTTCTTCATGATCACCGGAGATCATCAGCAGTGTGTCAATGAGTTCGGCGCCCTGATCGCGAAGTATGCGGCGGACGCCTCGGCGCGCAACAACCTGGCGCTGTGCGCGACGTACAAGCGAGACATGCAGCGGGCGCTCGAGGAGATGCGCAGAGTCGTGACGATTCTGCCGAAGCGCGCGCTGTATCGGGAGAACCTGGCGCTCTACGCGGCTTACGGCGGCATCCCCGAGGTCGCAGAGAGCGAAGTCAAGAGGACCGCAGAGCCGGGCTTGTTCGCGCTGCTGGCCGTGGCCTTCGCCCACCTGCTCCAGGGGGACGTCGCACGGGCCTCGGCCACCTATCAGGGGCTCACGAAGTTCGACGACCTCGGCGCCTCGTACGCCGCATCCGGACTGGCCGATCTCGCCGTCTACGAGGGGCGCTTTTCGAAAGCCGCCGCGCTGTTCAGCAAGGGCGCGGCCGCGGATCTGGCGTCGAAGGATCCCGATCGCGCCGCAAACAAGTACGCGGCGCTGGCTTACACTGAGCTGCTGCGCGGCGACGGCGCGGCAGGAATCGCCGCAGCCGAGCGGGCGCTGACCCACAGCCCCGCGGTAAAGATTCGTTTTCTGGCGGGGCGCGTGTTCGCTGAAGCGGGCGCGGCGGACAAGGCGCGGGCGCAGCGCGACAGCATGGCGGCCGGCCTGCAGGTGGAAGCGAGGACCTACGCGAAGATTCTCGACGGCCTCGTTGCTCTCAGGTCAGGCGATGCGCGCCGTGCTGTCGAAGTCATGGGAGAGGCCAACGGGTTGCTCGACACATGGATTGGCCACTACGATCTCGGCCGCGCCTACCTGGCGGCGGGGGCATTCACCCAGGCCGACTCGGAGTTCGACCGGTGCATCAAGCGCCGCGGTGAAGCGCTGTGGCTGTTTCTCGACGAGTAGCCGACGTTCGGGTTCTTCCCGCCCGTGTACTACTACCAAGGGCGCGTGCGCCAGGGACTCAAGAGTGATGTGTCCGCCGACTCGTACAAGCTCTATCTCGGATTGCGGGGAGAGTCCACGGAGGATCCGCTGGTGGGCGACGCGCGGCGGCGCGTGGGAGGGTAGACCGCACCCGTGAAGAGGCTGGCCGGAGCTTATCCTCCGGCCAGCCTTTTCCTACTGAATAGGTCCTTCGCCTCCGCCGCCACCGCCGACGACGCCTGGCGCCGCACCGGCATCCGTCATTCGATCGAGCACCCCGGTAAACCCTCCCTCTCCCAGGTGACGGGAGCTGATCACCTTGAAGGTGGGCAAACTGGTGTAAGTGCCCAGCATGGATCGCGGGAACACTACCTGCAGTCCGTTACCTGCGACCGTGACGCTGCCAGCGGCCGTCTGAGTTCCACCGCCAAACTGGTTGCAGTCCGGTCCGACGAACGGGAGGATTGTCGCCTGGCTGCCGTAGAACGTCGAGCCGAAGTTGACAATGTACTCGACGCCAAGGACGCCGTTGTCGCCGCCGCACCCTGCATCGGTGCCGCGATGGCCCGTGAGGGGGTTTTGATCCATATCCAGCGCGAACTGAACGGTGCTCGTCCCTGAATTGAAGGTTAAGTTTGCGAACTGAACGGAAAGAGTCACGGAGTCGGCTGCAAATACAGCAGAGCCGGACACGAGATCCGGATTGCCCGCGCCCGCGTCAGTCGGCGAATCGGTTACAGAGCCGCTCCCGGTGGGCGGAGCTGGCGTTGCTATCACCGCGAAGTTGGAGATCCCGCTGCGCCGGCTGTCGTCGAAGTTCGCGATGACGAAGTAGGCGTAGGTTAGTCCGTACACGGCCGTGCGATCCAGGTAGGTCGTCGGCAGCGGCCCCTCGAGGGGGGGGGCCACGAGTGCCAAAGGCGTGGCCGGCAGTCTGGCAGGCGGGAACGGCGCGCCGGCACTGACGGTGAAGCGGTAGACGTTGTAGGAGAGGGGCCGGCCGACGTTCGGCGGCAGCCACGTGACTCTCACGGGTACGTCACCGCCCCCCTCGAGCGCGCACAGGTTCGTTCGCCCCGTCGTCAGGCACGCCTGCGCACCGCTCGGTGGCGTCGGGGCGTTCCCCGTCGCGGCGATGAACGTCTCGAAGTCGATCTCGCCGTTGAAGATCTCGCTCGGCGCGCCGACGTCCATGTCGCCGCCGCCGAAGTCGCCACGGCCGATATCGCCGCGGCCGATGTCGCCGCGCCCGATGTCGCCACGGCCGATGTCCCCGCGGCCGATGTCGCCGCGCCCGATGTCGCCACGCCCGATGTCGCCGCGGCCGATATCGCCGCGCCCGATGTCGCCACGCCCGATGTCACCGCGGCCGATATCGCCGCGCCCGATGTCGCCGCGGCCGATGTCGAGCGAAAAGGGGCCGACGAAGTAACGATCGCCGACTTTGAAGAAGCCGCCGGGGCTGCGCCGGCCGCCCAGTTCGTCGAAGCGAATCTTCGACCACTCTTCCGCGCCGTCATTCAACGCGACCGTGGCCCCGTTGAAGTTCACGTCCTGGACGCCGTTCAAATCGCCGCCAGGAATGCCGGCGAGGTTGCTCACGCCGTCGGCGTTCCAGTCGATGCCGAGACCCGCCAGGCCGAGGCTGTCGACGCGCACCATCGGCGGCTCAATCAGCGTGACCCCATCGTCTGCCTTGAGGAGGTCTGAACCATCGCAGTGCTTCGTCGCCGGCGGAGCGAAGCCGTTCAGATAGCTGGTCACCAGGGGCGCATACCACCCCGTCCGGTACGGCACCGTGATGAAGGCAGCATCGACGAGGCTCGTTTCCAGAATCCCCGGCAGCGTCTGCCCCGAATAATTGAGCTGCGGCACGCCGTTGGCGTCGAGCAGGCCGCGCAGCTGGAACAGATAGTTCATCACGCTCAGGTAGTTCGGCTTGCAGTTAGGCTCGCGCGGGTTCTTCGGCGGACCCGCGTGGGTCAGCTCGAAGTTGTGCCCGGCCTCGTGCATCAGCGTGGCCGCCTGCATGTAGTCGGTGCCGATCGGCAGCCCGCTGCTGTCGTCGAAGGCCCCCAGCGTGATCAGCATGTCGCCGCCCGGAAAGTCGGCGATCCCGGAGTTGGTGCGGGGCACGTGGAACTCCGGCGTATCGCACGTCGGGTCGGACTTGGGGAAGCCCTGTTTATCCAGATCCAGGCTGCCGTCCTCCTTTTTCAGGAAGCACGGGTCCTTGGGCATCCCGAGCGAGTGCGCGAAGAGCGCGTAGCGGAAGATGTCCTTGCGCCCGCGATCGAACCCGAGCTCCTCCTTGAGGAAGTTGTAGCCCGTCTTCCAGCCGACGGTACCAGGATAGGCCGGGTACTGACCGGGGAGGGGTTGCTGATCGGAGAGGGGTGGCTGGCCGTTGACTGTGAGGCACTCGGTCAGGTTGCCTGCCGAGTCGAGACACGCAAGCGTCTCGGAGATGGACTTGCCTCCCTTCGCGTAGGAAGCGTCGATGACGTACGGCGTGCCCTGGTAGTGGGTGCCGACGTCGAAGTGCACCCGAATAGCGCGCGCATTGAACGCTTCTCCGACCTTGTTCAACGCGGCAAGCGTTGGCAGATGGGTGTGCGCAGGCTTGACCGCGCCGCCATAGCTCGTGCCGGGGGCGGCGTGCATGTAGCCGATCTCGAAGAAGATGTCCTTCACGTTCGGGTGGGCGCCCATCCCGGCCAGATTGGGGAGCAACCGGCCGGTCGGGTCCGACAAATTGCTGGTGGTCTCCCACGCATCCAGCAGGCCGTCGTCGTCGGCCTCCTGCACGTTGGTGCTCAACACCATCGCGCTGTAGGTGAGGCAGTCCGATCTCAGGCCGTCCGGCAATACCGTCACCTGGGCCGACGCGTCGTTCGACGGAAGCGTCACGGCAACCGTCCAGTTGTCCCACAGAGCGCCGCTCAGGCTGCTCAACGGATTTCGGGCGACCAAGGCACCGTCCACCAGAATTCGCTCCGACAGAAACGGCGTCCCGATCCCGACGATGTGCGTCATCTTCGCGGCTGACGGTACAGGCGTCCCGCTCGACGCATCGTAGTAGCCCGCGAGCGTCTGCGTCATCGTGTCGTAGGGGCGCTTCGTGTAGCCGCCGTCGTAGATGACGATCGCCTTCAAGGGCGTGCCGCGCTGCCGATAGACGATGACCAGGCTGGCGCCGATCGGGTGCGGCCCCGTTCCGCTGACCTCCTTCGCCTCGTCATCCCATTTGAACCCGACATCCGGAAGCGAAACCGGGTGCGAACCATTCACCGCGTGCTTGCCGTTGGCCTTGAGCGGGAGGAAGCGCAGCACGTCGGCGCGGTACGTGGCCATCCGATGCGGATCGGAGTCTCTCAGGTAGCACACGCGCGTCTGGAAGTCGTTCAAGGCCTTGGCGTAAGACGCGCCCCCAGGCCCGAGGTCGAAGCCGTTGAACTTCGCGCCATGGATGCCCGACGACTTGATCTCTTCGACAGTCTGAACGTACAGAAACGCCGCGAGCACGTCGACGCTGTCCTCGGGGAAGTTGCTGATGGAAATGCCGGCGGTCGCCGTGCCGTCCTTGCCCCTCGCGAACAGGCTCACGCCACTAACGACGTAATCGCCGGTCACAAAATAGTTCTTGAAGAACGAGAGCGGCTGCTGCGCCGACGCCGGTACCGCCCCGAAGAGGGCGGCGGCGAGCGCGAAGAGACCAACGAATCGGCGTGAGCCCGCAGGAACCAGGCGACGGAGGCTGGGAGGCATTGCTACTCCTGTTTCAGCGGAAATGCGTGTGCGAGGGGCGAAATAGACACCCGTCGCGGGCGCCGCACGCCCCGCAACGGCCGTACCTACGTGTTCCGCGCGATTTCGTTGGAAAAACTGGAATCCTGCCCCGCCGCTGGTCACGACGCGAGCGCCTCCACGGAGAGTTTAGTCTGCCCGCGGAAGAACAAATCGTGGCACTAGGGCAGAGGCCGGAGCCGGCAGCAGCTAATCGGCGCCGTGTGCCCGGACCGTGTTGTGTGTTCTAGCTTGGGTCTGAGAACGCAGCCTTATGTTGCCTCCCGGATGGCATCGAGCGGAGCTACCTCTAGTCAGGTCGATCACTGGCATTTCCGCGGAGTGGATGCCGACGCGCGCTCAGCCCCGCTGCGGCGGCGCGCCGTTGCTGCCTGTTTGGACGGGCTACAATATACGGATGGCTTCGATCCATCCCTTCCGCGCACTGCGACCGGCGCCGGCGCAGGCTCCCGCGGTGTCCGCCGTCCCCTACGACGTGGTGAGCACGGAAGAGGCGCGGCAACTGGCGGCCGACAATCCCCTCAGCTTTCTGCGTGTGACGCGTTCCGAGATCGATCTGCCCGCCGATACCGATCCGTACTCCTCGCCTGTCTATGAAAGGGCGAGGGAGAACTTCGCGGCGCTGCGCGAGCGGGCTCCGCTTCTGCTCGACGAGGTTCCTTCGCTGTACTTCTACAGGCTGCGCATGGGTGCGCACGAGCAGACAGGCGTCGCCGGCGGCTTCTCAATCGACGAGTACGAATCCGGGCTCATCAAGAAGCACGAACGGACCCGGCGGGACAAGGAAGACGACCGCACGCGCCACATTCTCGAGCTGCGGGCCCAGACCGGCGTCGTGTTCCTGACGTACAGGGCCGTCGCGGGCATCGATGCGCTGGCGCAGCAGGTGACGGCGGGCCAGGCGGTCTACGACTTCACGGCGCCGGACGGGGTCCAGCATACGGTCTGGCGCACCGGGCTCGATCAGACCCGCGCCGTGGCCGAGGCCTTCGCGGCGGTTCCGGCGCTCTACATCGCCGACGGCCATCACCGCGCAGCGAGTGCCGCGAGGGCGCGGGCCGAAATGGGGAGCCAGTCGGGAACGCCAGGCGACGAGGCGAGCACGTTCGTCGCGGTGGCATTTCCGGATGCGCAGGTAAAGATTCTCCCGTACAACCGCACGGTCCGGGATCTGGGCGGCCGGACGACGGAGCAGCTGCTGAAGGAGCTCCGAGACCGGGTCGGGGTTGCGCCCGGCGGACCGACGCCGGCCCGCCAGGGGGAGGTCTCGATGTATCTGGCGGGGCAGTGGTACACCCTCGCGATTGGCGCCGCAGCACCGGCCGACGAGTCTCACGCCAGCGCGCTCGATGTTGCGCGGCTTCAGCACACCGTCCTCGAACCGCTGCTCGGGATCGGCGACGTCCGCACGGACGCGCGGATTGGGTTCGTCGGAGGGGCCAGGGGCACGAAGGCTCTCGAAGAGGCCGTGGACTCCGGCAGGGCTGCCGTCGGGTTCTCGATGTATCCCGTCTCGATCGACGATCTGATGGCCATCTCCGACGCGGGCGGCATCATGCCGCCAAAGTCCACCTGGTTCGAGCCGAAGCTGCGCGACGGCCTCCTCATTCATCTGCTATGAAGGTGCTCGTCGCCGACCCGTTCGAGGAGAGCGGCCTTCAGGGATTGAAAGAAGCCGGGATGGAGGTGATCTTCGATCCCGCGCTGAAGGACGACAGCCTGTCGGATGCGATCCGCTCGTCCGGCGCAGACGTTCTCGTCGTGCGCGGCACCAGGGTGACGGCCGCGATGCTCGACGCGGGCCGCCTCTCGCTGATTGTGCGCGCCGGCGCCGGGTACAACACCATCGACGTGGCCGCCGCCTCGGGGCGCGGGATTTACGTGTCGAATTGTCCCGGCAAGAATGCCATCGCCGTCGCGGAGCTCACCTTCGCGCTCATCCTCGCGCTGGATCGCCGGGTTCCCGACAACGTCGCCGACCTGCGCGCCGGCCGCTGGAACAAGAAGGCGTACTCGAGCGCGCGGGGGCTGTTCGGGCGGACACTGGGGCTCCTGGGCGTCGGCAGCATCGGCACCGAAATGATCCGCCGCGCGGCCAGCTTCGGGATGCCTGTCGTCCTCTGGAGCCGGCGCTTCGACGGTGAGAACCGGCCGCTGACGGACCAGGAGGCCCGTGAGCTCGGCGTCGAGGCGGCGATGCGCACCGTGGCCGTCGAGGTCGCCCCGACGCCCGCGGACGTCGCCGCGCGCGCCGACGTCCTCAGCGTGCACCTCGCGCTCGCGAGCGAGACCCGCGGACTCGTCGACAGCACGGTACTCGATCGGATGAAGCCGGGCGCTCTGTTCGTCAACACCGCCAGGGGGGAGATCGTGGACCCTGCCGCCCTGCTGTCCGCGGTGCGAACGAAGGGTCTCCGCGTCGGCCTCGACGTGTTCGCCCACGAGCCCGCAGGTGGAACAGGGGAGCTTCACGACGAGCTGCTCGCGTTCCCGACCGTATACGGGACCCACCACATCGGTGCCTCGACAGAACAGGCCCAGGAGGCAGTCGCGGCCGAGACGGTCCGGATCGTCTGCAGCTATGCGGCGACCGGCAAGGTCCCGAATGTCGTGAACCTCGCGAAGCGCACCCCGGCCACGCACATGCTGGTCGTCCGGCACCGTGACAAACCGGGAGTGCTCGCCCACGTGTTCAATCACCTCCGCGGCGGCAACCTGAACGTACAGGAGACCGAGAACATCGTCTTCGAGGGCGCCGAGGCGGCTGTCGCCCGCATCAATCTCGACGGCGCGCTCGTTCCCGAGCTGCGCGACCGGATCAAGGCCGGCAACCCCGACATTCTCGATTTACAGATCGTAGAGCTTACGTAGAGGTGGAGCGATGGTGACGACAACACGAATCTTCAATTTCTCGGCGGGCCCGGCGACGCTGCCGCTGGAAGTGCTCGAGCAGGCGCAGCGTGACCTCGTGGCGCTTCCGGGTGTCGGCATGTCGATCCTGGAGATCAGCCACCGGTCCAGGCCCTTCGAGGACATCCTCGGGGGCTGCGAAGCCGATCTGCGGACGCTTGCCGGCATCCCCGACGGCTACCGCGTGCTCTTCCTGCAGGGGGGCGCCAGCCTGCAGTTCTCGATGGTACCGATGAACATCCTGCCGCCGGGCGGTTCGGCCG
>JALZOC010000626.1 GCA_030857365.1 Acidobacteriota bacterium | reverse complement strand
GTTCATATCCTCCGTGCAGCCGTGTATCGGTCCTGAACCCGATGTCGAACCGGGGCGTGACCTTCGTCGTCTTCAGTCCGTCGGAATCGCTGTAAAACGTGGTAGACGGGCCAACGGTGGATCCGAGCAGCGTCCTGACCAGGCTTTCCGCGGCGCGCGTTCCCGCATGTCCGGGCCGGAGCGACTCAGCGCCTTCCAGACTTGAGACCGCAGCCCCGTGGCGGCGCACGGCCGCGAGCGCGACTGTGCGCGAGAGGTCCAACTCAATGTCGCCCGGTGACGTGCTCTCGAGCGCGTCCAGATCCCGCAACGCCTGGCGCGGACGGCCGCCCCGTGCGAGGATCGACGCGCGTTCCCGCGAGTACGCATCGGTCTTACCGAACTGCCGCGCATATTCGTCGAGCGTCTCCACCGCACGGGCGAAGTTGCCCCGCCACGACTCGGCCCGGGCAAGCTCAATCACTGCGGCGGATTCGGCGCCGGGCGTTCTGAGGTATTCGCGATAGGCGACAACGGCGGCGTCGGATTGTCCACTCCACACGCTCACCCTCGCGAGAGCGAGCGCCAGCGCGGCCTCGTCCGGGTGAGCCTGTCGCAACTTTCGATACGTGGCGGCCGCCGCCCCATATTCGCCGGCCCACGTCGCGAGTGTCGCGTGCGCCCGGAGGTGCGCATCAGAGCCGGGTTCCAGCATCAGTGCCACTTCGATCGCGCGGAGGGCCGCCACCGGCTGGTCCTGGGCCGCGTACCCCTGGGACAACCGGGCAAACACCGTCGAATCCGTCGGGGCGGCGGCGGCTGCGCGTTCGAGCGCGGCAAGGGAGCGTTCCGGCTGACCGAGCCTCCCTTCGATGTCGGCGATGCGCGTCCAGAGCGCGGCCGGGGAGGGGTCCTGCGCGGCCCGCTCACGGTAGATCTGCAGCGCCTCGGTCCAGCGTGCCTGCCCTTCGGCGGCCAGTCCAGCCTCGGGAATGGCGGGCTGCGCGGCGGCGCGGCCGACGGCCAGCGCCAGCATGACGATGGTCAGGGTCGAGTGCCTCATTTGCGCCAGTTCCTGTTCTTCGTGATCCAGAGGTCGGTTGCAAACCGGCCGAGAGTGACGACCTCGCTGGCCATCAATGCGTAGCGCAACGGGATGACCGCGAGGCCCTTGAAGAAATACTGAATCCTGCTGCCCTTCGTGATGAGAACGAGTGCGATGAGGCCAATAAGGCTTTCACACGCGACCGTGACCCACAGCGCTTCCCATTCGCGCAGGAGCAGCATGATGACCAGGGCCGTCGGGAAGAACACCTTCTCGAATGCCGCGAATGCGAGCAGCCATCCGACCGGCCGGCCGTGACGTCGCGTGTACTCACGGCCAAACGGCTGCCGATATGCTTCCGCGACCTTGCGCCGGTCGTGGGATCCAGGAGCTCCGAGCGCGGAGGGCAGGCCGCCGGTCTCGAGATCCAGAAGTTCCGGCATCAGCACAGACACGGGACGAGCTGTTCCGGCCGACGTCCGGAGCAGGGCCGGCATCCCACCGCCCGGGCCCAGAGCCCCCGCGCCCGCAAGGGCGGCCACGGCCGAGTGTGACGGCGTGGGGATAGGCCGGGCGCTCGGCGCCCCCTTCCGCATCCGCCAGCGCTTGACGGCGTGCACGGGGCTGCGGAGCAGGTTGTCGAAGTAGTAGGACGACTGGAGAAACGAGGACGACCAGAGGTACACCTGGCGGAAGAGCCGGTTGCACGGTGGCTCCACCGTGCGCGCATACACGTCGTCGAGCAGGATGTTGCGGTAGCCCTCATTCAGCATTGCCATGCCAATGAAGATGTCTTCGGAGTTCGTCAGATCGTCGCCGAGCGTCGGGCCGACGAGGTCGAACAGGGCCGCCACATACTTGCGCCGATACGCCACGGCGCACCCGACGGGATTGGTGATGGTGCCAAAGAAGACCATCTGCCCGCGATAAATGAAGCGCTGCAGGAAAAGATAGAGAACCTCCCTGTAAAGGTTCGTGACGCCGCGGAGCAGGGCAGGCAGTGCGGCCTCATCCGTGAGCGGCTGCACGACGCCAGGAGTGGCGGCAAAAGTCTTCACCGAGGAGACGCTCGACTGCGAACGTCGATCGCGACGCCGAAGCGGCAGCACGGTTCCGCAGGCGGACGCGATGCCGACTCCCTGATACAGCTCCCGTACGGTGCGCTCGATGTAGTTCGGTGATTCCAGGATCGTGTCCCCGTCGAGGATGAACTCGACGTCGGAGTCGAACTCGCGCGCCTGCCGCTTGATCGTCGGCGTCTTGCCGATCGGTCTGGCGCGCTGAATGGCGATCAGCTCGATCGCGTTCTGTTCGCAGAAGGTGCGCGCGCTGTCCATCGTCCCGTCCGTACTCCCGTCGTCCACCAGGATCACCCGATAGGGGCGGAGGGTCTGGCGGAGCAGCGACGCGAGGCAAAGGACGATGGTGTCCGCTTCGTTGAATGCCGGTATGACGACGTCGACGCGAGCCAGCCGCCAATCGTCAGTCGGGGTCGGGATCGTTTTGTCCGGCCCCTTTGCCAAGCCGGCGAGGCTGAGCGCGGCGTTGGGCCCGAGCACGAAATAGGGGTATACAGCCAATGTGTTTCCTCGAAAGCTCATCAACGCAACTCGAGGGCCGTGATGAGCTTGAACCGAGGCAGCGCTAGCAAACCCCTTATATTGATGAGATTACGGGATTGCCAGATCCCGGACTGATGTGAGGAGACGATAAAAGTCGCCGGTTTCGAAGACTTTATTTTTGCGAGGGTGACAACTCTCTGCGATCGGCGGAGTTCAGCTGA
>JALZOC010000084.1 GCA_030857365.1 Acidobacteriota bacterium | reverse complement strand
CCCGCAGCCGGTCATGGCCCACAAGAACCGACCCGGCGACAACCTGTTCACCGGGTCCATCGTGGCGCTGAATGCGGACACGGGCAAGATGGTGTGGTACTTCCAGTCGTCGCCGCACGATACCCATGACTGGGACTCCAACGAAACCGCGGTGCTCATCGACGGCGTCATCGACGGGCAGCCCAGGAAGCTCATCGCGCAGGCGGCCAGGAACGGGCACTTCTTCGTGCTCGATCGCACCAACGGCAAGGCGATCGTCTCGACCGAGTTCGTCAAGACCAACTGGTCGCTCGGCTACGACAAGCGCGGCCAGCCGATTCCGAACCCCGCCAAGATGCCGCAGATCGACGGCGCGCTCGTCTCGCCGAATCAGGGCGGCGCGACGAACTGGTTCTCGCCGAGCTTCAGCCCGAAGACCGGCCTCTTCTACGTGAACGCCAGCCGCGCCTTCAGTGTGTATTACATCTACGACCCGAGCGACAACCCCGCGGGATGGGGCGGCACCGATCGGGGCGGGTGGTCGGAGTCGATGCTGCAGGCGATTGACTACAGGACGGGAGAGATCCGCTGGAGTCATCCCTGGGACAGCGGCGGCCGCACCGGCATCCTGAGTACGGCCGGGAACGTGCTGTTCACCGGCGGGTCGGCGGGCTTCACGGCGCTCGATGCGACAACCGGAGATTTCCTGTGGGCCTCGCGCCTGGGCAGCGCCGTCAGCAACGGTCCCATCACGTACGAGCTCGACGGGCTTCAGTACGTTGTCGTCGCGGCGGGTAGCTCGCTCGCCGCATTCGTGTTGAACAAATGATGCATTACCTCACCGCGGCGCTTGCGGCCATCGTGCTTCTCGGCGGCCATCACGGGGCGGTGCTCGCCAGACAGGCACCCTTCCGGACCCATACGACCCCGTACGCCGCACCAAAATACTCCTCGGCGGAGGAGTGGCGGACGCGCGCGGCGTACTTGCGCGAACACGTTCTCGCGTCAGCCGGACTGCTCCCCTTCCCGGAACGAACGGCACTGCGCCCGGTCGCGTCGGGCGAAGTGAAGCACGACGACTACTCCGTTTCCAAGGTGTACTTCGAGAGCCTGCCGGGGTTCTACGTCACCGGCAATCTGTATCGACCCATTGGCGACGGGCCCTTTCCCGCGATCCTTTCGCCGCACGGACACTGGGCGTATGGTCGCCTCGAGAACACCTCGCTCGTCTCGGCGCCAGGGCGATCGATCAATCTCGCCCGTCAGGGCTTCGTCGTCTTCACCTACGACATGATCGGGTACAACGACAGCCGGCAGCTTCCGCATACGTTCGGCGGACCGCGGGAGAGCCTCTGGGGGCTCAGCCTCGCCGGCCTGCAGCTGTGGAACTCCATCCGGTCACTCGACTATCTGGAGAGCCTGCCGTTCGTGCGGCGCGGCGCCATCGGCGCAACCGGAGAGTCGGGCGGCGGAACGCAGACGTTCCTCCTCGCGGCGGTGGACGACCGGGTCGCCGTCGCGGCCCCGGTGAACATGATCTCGCTGCACATGCAGGGGGGCTGCCTGTGTGAGAATCCGCCGGGACTGCGGCTCGACACGACCAATGTGGAGATTGCCGCCGCGATCGCCCCTCGCCCCCTGCTGATGGTCTCGGCGACAGGAGACTGGACGGCGAACACGCTCGAGGCGGAGTTTCCGGCGGTCCGAAGCCTCTACGCACTCGGCGGTGCGGCCGATCGCGTGCACGCGATTCGCGTGCAGGCGGAGCACAACTACAACAAGGAATCGCGCGAAGCCATGTACGCGTGGATGGGGCGGTGGCTGCAGGACGGACCTGCCGACCTCCGCCGGCCCGAGCGCGCATTCACGCCGGACCCGCTCCACGATCTCCTGGTCTTCCACGGGCGGGCGCTCCCCGCGGGCGCCGCCACCGCCGCCGAGCTCCCCGACAGGTGGATTGACGCCGCGACGCTCCAGCTCTCTGCGACGCCACCCGACGTACTGACGCGCGCGCTGCGCCACGCGCTTGGCTTCGGTGATCCTGCCGCCCACGCTGCCCAGGGCGCCACCGGCGCCGGCATGAAGACGGTTCTGGTCGGGGCTCCGGACCCGGCACTTCAACAGCTGCTGACAAAAGCGGGCTTCGTCGTCCGGCCGATCCCGTTCGCGCCTTTCGATACCGCAGCCGCGGCAAAGGTACGACATTTCGAGACCTATAATCGTACGGCCGCGAGCCAGCGGGTCGCGGACATCGTGGCCGCCCTGCGCGCCCACCCCGGCGCGGCACTCGTGGCCGGGGGGGACGCGGCGCTCGCGGCGATGCTCGCCAGCGCCGTCACGCCGCCACGCGTGGCCGTTCTGGACGTGGGGGCTTTCGACACGTCGAGCGCCCAGGGCTACCTCGATCGGCTGTACATACCCGGGCTTCGGAGAGCAGGGGGTCTCCAGACCGCCGCGTCCGCTGCCGGGGGCACGATGATCATTCACAACGCGGGCGAACGATTCGCGGTGTCCGGGCCGCGGGTGCAGCGCGAGCGGCTCAGGCCCGCGCAAATCGTGGCCGCCCTTCGCACCGATGCCCCCAGACGATGAAGCGCTGTCGACGGCGTCCGTTGGTCGTGCTGATCGCTGGAAGCTGGAAGCTGGAAGCCGGAAGCTGGAAGCTTTGACTATGCACCTCCGCATTCATCCTGATAAGCGATCCATGAGCGAGGCCGCGGCGAGCCATGCGGCGGCCAGCATCAGCGCCGCCGTCGCGCGCACGGGGACGGCCCGGATTATCGCGGCGACCGGTGCGTCGCAGCTGGAGTTCCTCGCCGCATTGACGGCGACGCCGAACATCCAGTGGCCCAGCGTGGAGATGTTCCACCTCGACGAGTACGTGGGCATTCCAGCCGATCATCCCGCCAGCTTCAGGCGCTATCTTCGCGAGCACTTGATCGAGAAGACGACGATGAAGACCGTGCACCTGCTGGAGGTCGATCGGGATCCGCTCGAGGCCGCCAGGCGGACCGGCGAGGCGCTCGCGGCGGCGCCCGTCGACGTGGCGTTTGTCGGCATCGGCGAGAATGCTCACCTGGCGTTCAACGATCCGCCCGCGGACTTCGACACGACCGATCCGTACATCCTCGTCCGGCTGGATGAGGCGTGCCGCCGCCAGCAGGTGGGCGAAGGCTGGTTCGCGGGGCTGGACGAGGTGCCCGAGACGGCGGTGTCGATGTCGATTCGGCAGATTCTCGAGGCCCGCGAGATCCTGGTCATCGTACCGGACGAGCGAAAGGCGGCCGCCGTCCAGGCCACGCTCGAACAGGACGTCACGCCCGCGGTTCCCGCCTCGATTCTGCGCACGCATCGCCACGTCACGGTGTATCTCGACCAGGCCGCGGCGTCCCGCCTCAGTGCAGCCGCGCGCACACGATACGCCGGCTGAACACGCCTATAATTGGCCAGTCACAAAGATGCGCGTCCGCGCGCCAGGAGCTCACATGCGCCCCCACTCACCCGACCCGCAGAACAGCCTCGTCCGACATGCGACCCGCTCCGGTTCCGCCACGCTCGTGGCGTTGCTCGTGTTTGCGGCCCCCATCCCGGCTGCGTTTGCGCAGACCGCGGCGGGGGCACCGGCCACACAGACCGCCCCGGCGCCCAACACCCTCACGGCCGAGGAGAAAGCCGCCGGCTGGAAGCTTCTGTTCGACGGGAAGACGACCGAGGGGTGGCGCGGCTTCCACGCGGACTCGTTCCCCGCGCAGGGCTGGAGTATTCAGGAGGGCGCCATCCGGCGGGCGCCGGGACAGAGCGGGGGAGGCGGCGGGGACATCATCACGACCGGCACCTACGGGAACTTCGAACTGGCGCTCGACTGGAAGCTCTCAGTCGGGGGGAACAGCGGCGTCAAGTACCTGGTGGCCGAACAGCCGGACCGCAAGGGCCGCTCCGGTGTGAGTTGGGAGATGCAGATCCTGGACGATCAGAACCATCCTGACGCAAAGGCTGGAATGAACGGCAACCGAAAGACAGGCGCTCTGTACGACCTCATCGCGCCGTCCACTCCAGCGGCCAGACCGGCGGGCGAATGGAACCACTCGCGTCTGGTCGTGGAAGGGCGCCGGGTCGAGCACTGGCTCAATGGGAAGCGCATCGTGCAGTTCGAGATCGGCAGCCCGGAGATGAAGGCGCTGATCGCCACGAGCAAATACAAGGACATCAAGGGGTTCGGCGACGCGACACGCGGCCATCTCCTCCTGCAGGACCACGGCGACGAGGTCTCGTTCCGGAACATCAAGGTCCGGGAACTGCCCGGCGGACCGGTGAAGCCCTAGTGGCCGTCACGGCCATGGCGTTCATCCAGGACGGGTTCCTGCTCCAGACGGCGGCGGCGCGGCGGCTCTACGACGCACATGCGGCGCGGCAGCCGATTTTCGATTACCACAGCCACCTTCCGCCGAAAGACATTGCCGAGGACCGCAGGTTCGCGAATCTTTTCGAGATCTGGCTCGAAGGAGACCACTACAAGTGGCGGGCGATGCGCGCCAACGGCATACCCGAGGTGTATTGCACGGGGGACGCGGATCCCTACGAGAAGTTCAAGGCGTGGGCGGCGACGGTGCCGCGGTGCCTGAGGAATCCGCTGTATCACTGGACGCATCTCGAGCTGAAGCGGTACTTCGGCATCGACGACCTGCTGAACGAGTCCACCGCCGAACGGATCTGGGCGGAGACTGCCGAGCGGCTGCAGTCGCCGGATCTCTCGGCGCGGGGCATCCTGGTCAGGTTCGGCGTGAAGGTGCTCTGCACGACCGACGATCCCGCCGACGATCTCGACAGCCATGCGCGGATTCGCGCCGCGGCCGTCTCGACAGGCGTGTTCCCCACGTTCCGGCCGGACCGCGCCCTCGACGTGCACCTTCCCGCCATCTTCAACCCCTGGCTCGATCGCCTTGCTGCGACCTCCGGGGTCGACATCTCCCGCTTCGCCGATCTCCAGGACGCCCTGCGCAAGCGGCACCAGGACTTCCACGACGCTGGCGGCCGCCTGTCGGATCACGGCCTTGCCCGCTGCCCCGTCGCGCTCTCGACCGATCGGATCGCCGCCGCGACCTTCGACAAGGCACGCGCCGGCCAGGCCGTGAGCCCGGAGGAGCAGGAAGGCTTCGCCGCCCTGATGATGCATTTTTTCGGGCACCTCGACGCCGAGAAGGGGTGGACGAAACAGCTGCACCTGGGTGCGCGCCGGAACGCGAGCACGCGCGGGTTCGAAACGTCCGGCCGCGACAGCGGGTACGATTCGATCGGCGACTGGCCGCAGGCGGACGCACTCGCGGTGTTCCTGGATCGGCTCGACCAGGAGCACGCACTCCCGAAGACCATCGTCTACAACGTCAACCCGGCGGACAACTACGTGATGGCGACGATGGTGGGCAATTTCCAGGATGGAAGCGTGCGGGGGAAGATGCAGTTCGGCAGCGGGTGGTGGTTCCTCGATCAGAAGGAAGGGATCGAGTGGCAGCTGAACGCGCTGTCGAATGCCGGACTCCTCGCGCACTTCGTCGGGATGATCACGGACTCGCGGTCGTTCATGTCGTTCCCGCGCCACGAGTACTTCCGCCGGGTGCTCTGCAATCTCGTCGGCCGTGACGTCGAGAACGGCGAGCTTCCCGACGACCCGGCGCTCGTCGGCCGGCTCATCGAGGATGTGTGCGCGGGCAACGCCGCGCGCTATTTCGGATGGGAAACACAAGGAAGTTCGAAGGCTGAAGGCTGAAGTTCGAACTGCAGCCTTCGAACTTCAGACTTTGACGATCTGTCCCGTGCGGCAGGACCGGTAGATCGCGTCGACCACCTCGAGCGCCTGGTACCCTTCGTCGCCGCCGACGCGGGGCTTGCGCCCGGTCCGGATCGCCTCGCCGAAGTCAAGGAACTGCCGCTCGAACGTCTCGAGCGAGATTGCCATCGGGTCGGACGCACCGGAGGCGAGGCTCTGCGTGAGCGGGGGTGGATCGCCTTTGTCGCCGCGGACATCCCAGGCCGTCAGCTTGTCGCCTGTGATGACGGCCGTGCCGTTCGTGCCGTGGAACTCGAGGCGCTCCGGGTACCCGGGCCAGAACGCCGTGGCGGCCTGGATGACGCCCGTCGTGCCGCTCGCGTAGCGCAGGACCGCGGTGACCATGTCCTCGGACTCGATCGCATGCGCCGCCCCGATGGTCCAGACGGCGAACACCTCCTGAACCGGGCCTGCGAGCCACCGCAGGAGGTCGACCTGGTGGATCGCCTGGTTGATCAAGGCGCCCCCCCCCTCGGTCGCCCAGCTGCCCTTCACCGGCCGTGAGTAGTACTCGTCCGATCGATACCATTTGACGTACGCGTCGCACTGGAGCAGCCGGCCGAGCCGCCCGTCCTGGAGCGCCCGGGACATGAACTCGCTCGCGGCGTCGAACCGATGCTGGCTGACCACCCCCAGCTGGATGCCAGCCGCACGGGCCGTCTCGATCATCCGGCGTGCCGTGGCGAGATCGATCGACATCGGCTTCTGCACCTGGATGTGCTTGCCGTGCGCCGCACACACCTCCAGCGGCTGCAGCCGGAAATCCGGAAACGTGCAGACGTCGACGAAATCCACGTCCGGGTGGCTGCAGACCTCTTCGTACGTGTCGACGAACGTCGCGCCGTACTCGGCGGCGAACCGACGCCCCGCATCCCGGTTGTGCGTCGTGCAGACCGCGATCGTGTACCCGATGTTCCTGTACGCGCGCGCGTGCAGCGTCGCGATCGCACCCAGCCCGATGATCCCTACTCTCATAACGGCTTCCAGCTACCGGCTTCCAGCTTCCAGCTACCAGCTACCAGCTTCAGCGTTCGAACTTCAGACTTTCTCCTCAGTCCTCTGGCAGCGGTTTTCCCTTCGTCTCGGGCGCCCAGATGAGCGCGACGACGCCGACCAGGTACACGCTGGACATGAGCACGGCGGCGCTGCGGAACGTCATCAGGCTCGCGAGATGACCGAACAGGATCGGCGCCGGCGCCGCGAGGTAGCGCACGGTGTTGTAGCAGAAGCCGACGCCGGTGCCTCGCAGCCGCGTGGGAAAGAGCTCGGGGAAGTAAATCGAATACCCGGCGAAGACCGACAGCTGCGCGAATCCCATCATCGGGAGCATCCAGTAGGCATCGCTCGCGCTGTTGAGCGACCGGAACACGAACATCGTCACGACCATGCTCAGGAGCAGCGCGCCGAGGAAGGCGAGGCGGCGGCTCACGAACGACGCCACGATGGTGAAGGTCACCATGCCGAAAAACGCGCCGACGTCCTGGAGGGCGGTGCCCAGGCCGCGCACCCGGTCGACGACGTTTTGCGGCGCACCCGCGAGCGCGGTGGAAATCAGTTCAGGCGAGAAGAACCCGATCCCCCACAACCCGATCATGCCGGACACGCCGAGGAACAGGCCGACGATCGTGTTCTTGCGCCAGCGCGGATCGCGAAACAGCTCAACCGGCGAGCCGATGTTTCCCTTCTGCAGGACCCCCGCGGCGGCGGCGGCCTTCGCCTTCAGCCACGATTCCGGCTCCTTGAGCACGAAGATGATCGGGATGACCATCAGCGCCGGGAGGATGCCGACGAAGAAGAGCACCCGCCACCCGGCGTAGCCGCCGACGAAGCTTTCCGCGCCGGGAGGAATCCAGAGGCTGATGAGGGACCCCATGATGTTGCCCATCGCCGACAGCGCCTGCAGTGACCCGAGGGCCATCGCGCGGAACTGCCCGGGAACGCTCTCGGCCACGAGCGTCGTCGCGGCGCCGAACATCCCGCCGACCCCGAGGCCGACGAGGAACCGGTAGATCGTGAAGTCCACCCAGTTCTGCGCAAAGCCCGAGAGGCCGGTGAAGCCCGAGTAGATCAGCAGCGTCGCGACCATCGTTTTCACCCGGCCGACGCGATCGCTCATCATCCCGAAGATGATGCCGCCAGTGGCCCAGCCGAGAATCATGGAGGTGGTGGCGTACCCGATGTGCGTCTTGATGGACGCGAGGGCGTTGGGGTCGTCGGCCAGCAGCTCCTTGAGCGCGGACTCCCGCGCCAGGATGAAGAGCCGCTGATCCATGCAGTCGAACAGCCACCCGCACGAGGCGATGACCACGACGAGCCAGTGATACGGCGTCACGCCGTCGAACACGCCCTGGCCCTTGCCGTCGCTTGACGCTACTGGAGGATGCATGGTCCCGGGATTATACCGGAGGGTGCTGAAACGGTTCCGGGTTCGGGGTTCGGGGTTCCGGGTTCAGGTTCCGGGTTCGGGTTCGGGG
>JALZOC010000625.1 GCA_030857365.1 Acidobacteriota bacterium | reverse complement strand
CCGCAGCCCTCCGCGGAGGGCCCCCGCGTGGCGTCGCGCCGCGCCGTACGAGCACCGTCGCGCAGATCATCGCCGTCGAGAGGCCGGCGAGTCCCGACCGCGACAAGGATGCCGCGGTGGCGACGATGAGCAGCATGGCGGCCGCGATGAGCATCCAGGCCCGGCCATCGAGCACGACGAGCAGCCGGCGGCGCCAGTCCGCAGGTCCCTGATGCGGATGCGCGGCCGCATGCGACGCCAGGTATCCGGCGCAGAGCGGGACTGCCATCATCGCCCACGTGGCGAAATGATTGCGGTTCACGAACGGGCCGAACGGCGCGGGCCCCTCACGGCCAGGCGCGAATCGCCAGTACATCAGCCCCTTCCCTGTCGCGTTCTGTGCGAGCGCGATCGCCGCGAGCACGAGTCCCGTGACGGCAACGATCCTCACGATCGTACGGACGCCTCCCCGGTCGAACGCCGTCCGCGCCGTGAAAAACAGCAGGAGCAGCCCACCGAGCAGAACCACGGCGGCACCGGAGTCCTGGACGCTGATGGTGAGAGGCCGTGCCCCCGCGGGCGCAGCGAGCGCGAAGGCGCGCTCGACCGCGAGGGCCGCCGGGCTGACCAGGGGCAGCCACGATCGGGGCAGCGGAACGAGCTGCACGAGGGTGGCGCCAAGGAGCAGGAGGAGGCCCGCGTCGAGAGCGCGGGTCGGGGAGTTCGCGAGAACGGTGGGCCGGTGGAGCGCGGCAAGCGCGAGGCACGCGACGCCGGGGACGACGAGGCTTGCCGGATGGATGCCCCCGAACGCAAAGACCGTCCACGCCACGATGCCGCCGAGGACGAATATCCCCGGACGCTTATGCGACGTGGTTCTGGCCGTAGTAGCTCTTGTACTGGTACCCGTAATACCGCGAATAGTAGTACTTGTTGCGGTCGAAGTCGACGCGGTTCAGCACGACGCCGATTCCGCGCGCCCGGCCGTTCTGCAGCGTCTCGATCGCCCGCTCCGCGTGCACGCGCCGCGTCATCTCCGAGCCGACGACGAAGACAACGCCGGCGACCTTCTGGGCGATGATGACGGCGTCGGTCACGGCCAGCACTGGAGGCGTGTCGAGGATGACCCAGTCGAACGGACCGTGCGCCAGGTTCGCGATGAAGTGATTCATGCGCTCCGAGGCCAGCAGCTCCGAGGGGTTCGGCGGCGTGCGCCCGGCGGTGATGACGAACAGATTCGGGTCGGCGGTGCGCTGAATCACCTCCCGCACGCGCGACTGCCCGACGAGCAGATGCGAGAGCCCGGCCCCGTTCTCCAGCCCCATGGTCTTGTGCAGGCCGGGACGCCGCAGGTCCGCGTCGATCAGGAGGACCCGGGAGCCCCCGAGCGCGAGCGCGAGCGCGAGATTGCACGCGGTCGTCGTCTTGCCTTCGAGCGGCTGCGTGCTCGTCACCGCCAGGACCCGCGTGGCTTCCCCCCCGCTGGTGAAGACCAGGGATGTCCGGAGCGATCGGAACGCCTCCCCGAAGTCGTGCGGCACGGTCTCGGTCAGGAGCGCGACGCGGTTGCCGGCGAGCGCCGGCACGAGGCCCAGCAGGGGCAGCTTGAGCCGCTTCGTGACGTCTTCGGGCGTCTTGATCGAATCGTCCAGATACTCGATCCCGAACGCGAGGCCGAACGCGATCGTGAGGCCCGCGAGGATGGCCGTCAGCCAGTCCCTCCGGGGGTTGGGGGAGATCGGCACGCGGCGCGGCTCCGCGCGGTCGACCAGCCGCACGTTGTTCGCCCGGCTGTTGGCGACGACGGAAAGCTGCTTCTGCCGGTCGAGCAGCGACTGAAAGATCTGCCGCTGGCTGTCGAGATCGCGCTGCAGAATCCGGTAGTCCCCGCTCTTGCGATCGAGCTCGACGTTGGCGGTGTTCGCGCGCTCCAGATCCGACCCGAAGTTGCGTTCCTGCGCCACGGCGGCCTCGTACTCGTTCCGTGCCGTCTCGATCACCTTCCGCCGCTCCGCGACGAGCAGCCGGCCGGCCGCCTCGATCTTGACCTCGATTTCGCGCATCTTCGGCGCGTCGGGGCCATAGGTCTGCCCGAGCGACGTCCGCTCGGCCTTGAGGCCGGCGAGCTGGCTCTGCGCGGCGACGACCGCCGGATTGTTGCCGATGAGCGGGAAGGTGTCCGCGACGTCACTTGACGGGTCCGCGCCGCCGACCTGGTTGTAGAGCGTTTCCTTCTGCTGGCGCTCCGTCCGCTTCTGCGTCACGGCCTGGCTGAGCGACGTGAGCCG
Source organism: Acidobacteriota bacterium (assembly GCA_030857365.1). Classification (GTDB taxonomy): domain Bacteria; phylum Acidobacteriota; class Vicinamibacteria; order Vicinamibacterales; family 2-12-FULL-66-21; genus JALZOC01. The sequence goes on along the minus strand of JALZOC010000625.1, from coordinate 544 downwards.
CGCGACGACGATGTTCTGGCGGTCGTCGAGCGACTGCGCGTTGTTCACTTCCCGGTACCGCTGCAGCGACTGTTCGCCTTCCTTCACCTTCACCGTGGCGGCCTCGAGCTGCTCGTTGACGAAGGTGAGTTCTTTCGCGTTGTTCGACAGCCGCTGATCGAGATTCTGCTGCGTGTACTCCTCGGCAAGCGTATTCGCCGCCGCCGCGGCGAAGTCAGGGTCCGTATGCCGGTAGACGACATCGACGAGCCGCGTGGCGGCGTACGGCGTGATGACCACGCCTCCCAGGAACGCGCCGATGAGCGCCGCTTCCCGCGCGGTGTCGTCGGGAGGCGGTGCGGGTGATGCGATGGCCCCCTTGTCGGCGAAGAGCCCGCGTGCCCACGTGGACAGCGAGGCGCGCGCCTGGCGGATGAGCGTGATCGGATCGCGCGGCTGCGGGGCGTGACCGTTGAAGTCGGGGTTCGCCCTCAAATTGAGGCGCCGGACGACGCGGCGGGCGAGCTCCCGGCTCCGGAGGATCTCGTACTGCGTCTGGTAGTAC
>JALZOC010000624.1 GCA_030857365.1 Acidobacteriota bacterium | reverse complement strand
CGGGCTTGTGAACGTCATCAGCGACACCATCCCCACGCGGCCGATCGAGGGAACGCACGGGAGCGTCGTGATGGATGTGGGCTCGGCGTCGGGCGAGTTCGTCGGCGCGAGTGACGTCTCGTGGGGAAATGGCCGCTGGGCGGTCCGCGGCGGCGGCAGCGGACGCCGCAACGGGGATGTGGCGACGCCGGAAGGACCCGTCGAGAACACGCAGTCGCGTGGAGGGTTCGGCAATGTCGGCCTGTCGTGGACCGGCGCGAACGGGTATGTCGGCGGCAGCTACGGCTACGACGACACGCGCTACGGCATCCCCTTCATCGAGGAAGGGCAGGTGGAGCTGACCCCGCGGCGGCACATGCTGGCGCTCAAGGCGGAAGCCTCGAAGCTCGGCGGAGCGGTGGAGGGGATTCGCGCGGATTTCGCGTCGCGACGCTATCGGCACGAAGAGATTGTCGCCGGCGAGATCGGCACCCGCTTCGCAAACGACACGGACGAGCTCAATCTGTTCGTCCGCCACCGGCCCGTCGGACGCCTGACGGGGACGATCGGCGGCTCGGTGCTCGACCGCGACTTCGCCGCAGTGGGAGAGGAAGCGCTCGCTCCGCCCGTCAAGGAGCGCGGGGCCGCGGCGTTCTTCTACGAAGAGCTGACCTGGCCGCATTTCACCTTCCAGTTCGGCGCGCGGGTGAACAGGGCGGCGTACGATCCGGGCGACGATCTTCCTGCCCGCGATTTCACCGACGCGTCGGGATCGATCGGCCTGCTGTTCCGGCCCGCCGCCGCCCGGGACAAGCTGACGCTTGCCGTCAACGTCGCGCGCGCGGCCCGTCACCCGGCCCTCGAGGAGCTCTACTTCTTCGGGGCGCACCCGGGGAACTTCGCGTTCGAGGTGGGCAATCCGAACCTCGACTCGGAGCACGCGCTCGGGGTCGACCTGTCGCTCAGGTGGCGGGCGCCCCGTGTGACTGGCGAGGTCACCTACTTCCGGAACTCGATAGACGACTACATCTTCCGCAACCCCATCTCCGAAGAGGAATTCGACGCGCAGTACGGGCACCCGGCGCACGCGGATGAAGAAGGGGACGCCCACGGGGAGTTTCCATTCATCGAGTTCGTCGCGGCGGACAGCTTCCTCCAGGGCTTCGAGTCGCACGCGGACATTCAGCTGGCCGGCGGCCTGGGCGTCGAGCTCGGACTCGACTACGTGCGCGGCACATTGCGGGCGGCGAACCAGCCCCTCCCGCGCATCCCGCCGTTCCGCGCGCGCGCCGGACTGCACTACCAGCGCAATGCCTTCCAGGCTGGCGGAGAGGTGGTTGCGGTCTCGAGGCAGGGGCGGGTGTTTGGCGAGGAGACACCAACCGAGGGCCACAGGCTCCTGAAGATGTTCGCGTCGTACTCCTTCGGGACCCCGCGGGTCACGAGCTCGATCACGGCGCGGATCGACAACGTGACCAACGAGCTGTACCGGAACCATCTCTCTTTGATCAAGGACTTCGTTCCGGAGATGGGCCGGAACTTCAAGGTGGTGTATTCGGTGCGGTTCTAGCTTCGCGCCCTCGCGGCGTTCGGCTCTTTGCACGTGGCGGGCCCTGCGACATAATCTGCGGGCATGCAGTGCCGGACCTGCGGAACGGAGATCGCGGACAAGGCCATCGTGTGCTACCGGTGCGGGACCGCGACGACGGACCCGGTGCGCAGTCCGGCTCCCGTCCGGCGCCGGCGCGGGGCGGGCCCGTCGCTCACCGCGGCGATCGCGCCGCTGCTCCTCGCGGTCGCGATTCTGCTGATGGCCCCGTCGTCCGGCTATCCTGAGGCGATGAGGGGTGCCGCGGCCGCCTGCGCGCTCGCTGGTGTGGTGTTGCTCATCACTCGCCTCGTTCGCCGGCGCTGAGGTACACTTTCCCGATGGCCGAGGCACGTCTCGAAGTTACCGACGCGCTTGGGCGGCGCGTCGTGCCGCTGTCGAAATCCCCCTTCGAAATCGGCCGGCGGGAAACGAACGATCTGCGCCTCGCGGGCAGCGAAGTATCCCGGGATCATGCCGAAATCGTGCAGTCGGGCCAGGCGTACCTCCTCCGCGATCGCACCTCGCGCTACGGCACGTACATCAACGGCGAGCCGATCACCGAGCACCCGCTCGTCCACGGCGACCGGATTCGCCTCGGACGCAGCGGCGGCGCCGAAATGATCTTCCTGACCGCGGACTCCCCCTCGGTCCCCGAGCGGACGGCCACGACCACCGCGGTCGGCGACCTGCGGCAGGTCGCGACGCTGCTCGAGGGGCTCCGCGCGCTCGGTACCGGCCGCGTGCTGGACGATGTGCTGTCGATGGTGCTCGATTCGGCCGTCGAGGTGAGCGGCGCCGAGCGCGGATTCATCATGCTCGCTCCAGCCGATGGTGAGCTCGAGTTCAAGATGGCCCGCGGGCGCGGGCATCTGACGCTGCCGGGCAGCAGCTTCGCGACGAGCCGGAAGATTCCGGAGGAAGTGTTCCGGACGGGGGAGCCCCGCCTCGTCGCCGATCTGCTCGACGGCGAGCTCGCCAGCGCGCACATGGGCACCGTCGCGCTCGGGATTCGCAACGTGCTGTGCGTCCCGCTGCGGCTCGTGCGCTATCTCGACAAGGCGGAGGCGGTGAGCGCGGAGCGGCGCATCGGCGTGCTCTATCTCGACAGCCGGGAACGAGGAATCCTCATGTCGCACTCCACGCGCGCGGCGCTCGAGACGCTCGCGACGGAGGCCGCGGTGGCGATCGAAAACGCGCGGCTCTATCGCGAGACGATGGAGAAGGCGCGGATGGAACAGGAG
>JALZOC010000623.1 GCA_030857365.1 Acidobacteriota bacterium | reverse complement strand
GGCCGGCGCGGGCCGGGCGGCTTCTCCATCAGACGATCTGACCTCCCTCTCCGACGTGATCCGCGTGAGCGGCCCGGCTTCCGACGTGATTCGTGAGGCGATCGACAACGCCTGGATCGCCGCCAGCTACGAGGCCGCGCGCATCGCCGCCGCGCTGACGCTCGCCCCCGTGGCAACGCTCGAAGGAGAAGTGTTCCGGGGTTCCCACGTCGTCGAAGGCGGCGTGCGAGCCGAGGCGCGCGGAATTCTGACGACGAAGCGCGAGATCAAGGAGCTGCGGGAGCGGGCCGAAGTCGAGGGTGCGGCCGCCGACCGTCTTCGTGATGAGATTTCCGCGCTGGATGTCATCATCGCGTCGGTGGAGCCGGCCATCATGGCCGTGCAGGGGGAGCTGCACCGGCACGAGAAGGGGACCGTCGCCTTCGAGCTCCAGGTCTCGAACGCGCGCGACACGGTGGGTCGAATCACGAAGAAACAGGAACAGATCGCGACGGAACGCCGGACTGCTGAAGAGCAGCTGCGGGTCCAGGAGGCACGGCAGGACGAGGCAAGCGAGTCCATCGTCCGGATTGCAGGGGAGCAGCGCACGGCTGACGACCTGCTCAACTCGGCGCAGCGCCGGCTGTTCGCCGCGCGCGAAGCCATGCAGGCGCAGGCGCAGCGGACCTCGGAAGCGAAGGCCTCCCACGCCGCGCTCGTCGAACGCGCCGGCGCGCTCGCGCTCGAGGTGGCGCGGCTCGAAGAGTCCGCGAGGGAGCTGGAGGCCCGCGCCACGACGCGACAGGAGGACCTGCAGCGGGCCCAGTCCAGACGGTCGGCGCTCCTGATCGAGATCCAGGCGTCCGAGGCGACGCTCGATGCCGGCCTCCGGACGTTCGAAGAACTGCGCGAGCGCGTCCGTCGCGCGGACGAAGAATCGCAGACGCTGCGCTCGGGATTCGAGGCGCTGGAGCTCCGGATCCGTGACGCCCGGCGTTCGCTCGAGAGCGTGCGCGCCGAGGCGGGGCAGCTCGAGGTCGCACGAGCGACGGCCGAAGCGGACCTGTCGCACCTCGCGGCGGCGTGTCTCGATGCCGTGCAGGCCACCCTGGACGAGGTGGCTGGCGAGGTGGCGCAGCTGGAACGCGACGGACTGCTCGCGAGCCCCAAGGCCGTCGACGACGCACCGGATCCGGCCGAGACGGAGGATGAGCCCGGGGCGCCCCCGGCCGATGCCCCCCAGGATGGTGGAGGTTCGCCGGCGCGGATCATGACCTCCGACGAGATGGTCACGGACCTCCGCGCGAAGCTGGAGCGGATGGGGGCGGTGAACATGATGGCAATCGATCAGTTCGACGACCTCGAAGCACGCCACGCCTTCCTCACCACTCAGCGGAAGGACCTGGTGGATTCAATCGCGGCCACCGGCGAGGCAATCAGGAAAATCGACAAAACGACCAGGGAACGCTTCCGCGAGGCTTTCACCGTGATCAACGAGAACTTCGGGAGCACCTTCTCGACACTGTTTGGCGGCGGCAGGGCGGGTCTTACGCTCCTCGACGAAGCCGACCAGCTCGAAAGCGGCATCGACATCATCGCGCAGCCCCCGGGCAAGCGGCTGCAGAGCGTCCAGCTCCTGTCGGGGGGTGAAAAGGCCTTGACCGCGATGGCGCTGATGTTCGCGATCTTCAAGTACCGCCCCAGCCCGTTCTGCCTGCTCGACGAGATCGACGCGCCGCTCGACGACGCGAACATCGGGCGGTTCGTCGAAATGCTCCAGGGCATGCAGGAGCACACCCAGTTCATCCTCATCACGCACAATCGCAAGACGATGGAGATCGCCGACCGGCTGTACGGGGTGACGATGGAGGAGCCTGGCGTCTCGAAGCTCATTTCAGTGCAGCTGAATTAGCGAGGCTGCACCTCCGTTTTCGGGCAAGACCTCCAGGGGCTGCACGGAACGGGCGGATGTCCGGTCGGTCCAATCGGTGAACGAAGACAAGGCGGCCCGGTACCATCGTTTGAAGCGCCGCGCGGGAATCCTCGCGGGGCTGACGACCGCCCTGGTGCTCGGAGCGTTCCTCCTGGCGGGCGCTTCGCAGGCGCTGGCGGCGGCAGCACACGCCATCGCCCCCTTCCCCCCACTCTCGGTCGCCATTTACGTCGCGGTGCTGGCGGGCGTGCTGGAGGCCGCGGGATTTCCCCTGGCGCTTTACCGCACGTTTATCCTGGAGCGCCGGTACGGGCTGTCGCGTGAGCCGTTCGGCGCCTGGCTTCGAAGCCACCTGCAGGCGTCGGCGCTGGGCTTCGCGCTCGCCGTGCTCGGGGCGGAAGTCGTCTACTGGCTGCTGCCTCGATCGCCCGAATGGTGGTGGCTGCTCGCTGCCGCCGTTTTCGCTGCGGCAGTGTCCTTGATGGCCAGGCTCGCGCCGGTTCTCGTCATGCCGATCTTCTACAAGTTCAGGCCGCTGGAGCGTGAATCACTGCGCGCCAGGCTCGTGGCGCTGTCGGAGCGGGCCGGCGTGCCGGTACTCGGCGTCTACGAATGGGGGCTGGGCGAGAAGACGCGCCGCGCGAACGCGGCGCTCGTGGGCACCGGCCGGACCCGCCGGATCATCGTGTCCGACACGCTCCTCGGGGCGTATTCGGAGGATGAGATCGAAGTCGTCCTGGCGCACGAGCTCGGCCACCACGTGCATCGCGACATCCGGGCGGCCCTCATCGTCGAGGCGGCGTTGATCGCTGCCGCTCTCTTTGCGGCCGCCTGCGCGCTCGACGCGTCGTGGCGCCCCCTGGGCCTCGCGGCGCCGTGGGACGTAACAGGCCTCCCGCTG
>JALZOC010000622.1 GCA_030857365.1 Acidobacteriota bacterium | reverse complement strand
ATCCGATCCGCTTCCGCGAAGTTCCTGGCCTGCCGGGCCGCGCGCCGCGCGGCAATGAGCGCCTCGATCTCCTCCACCGGTACAGGGGGCTGCTGATCCTCGTTGTGGCGCAGCGACAGCACGCCGAGTACCCGATCGAACCGATCGAATGTCGCCCGAACGGCTCCGGCATCCGCCTGGGTGAGCTCACCGGCATCAATCGCCGAATTGAGCGCACGGACCAGGTCGAACATCACGCCGATGGCGGCGGCGGTATTGACGTCGTGGGCCATGTGTTCGCCGAACGCACGCTCCGCCTCCTGCAGCTTCGCGGCAACGTCCGGATGGGCATCGCCGGCGCGTACGGTCGATAGCCGCGCCAGAAAATCGGTCAGCCGTTTGAGCGCCTCCTCCGCCTGCGCCATGGCGCCCCAGGAGAACTTGAGCTGCTTGCGGTAGTGGACCCCGAGATACAGGTACCGGAGCGCCGACACCCTGAAGCCGCGCTCGGCGACATCGCGGAGGTTGTAGACGTTGCCGAGCGACTTCGACATCTTCTCGGCGCCCTTCGTCGTCCCCTCCTCGTCCTCGATCATCAGGTGCTCGACGTGCACCCAGAATCTCGAGAACTGCTTCCCGGTCGCCCCCTCGCTCTGCGCGATCTCGTTCTCGTGATGCGGAAAAACCAGATCGACGCCGCCCGCATGGATGTCGATGGGCGCGTCACCGAGGAGCCGAAGCGCCATCGCCGAACACTCGATGTGCCAGCCTGGCCGGCCGGGGCCGATCCCCGGATCCCATGTGGGCTCCCCTTCCCTGGTTGCCTTCCACAGGACGAAATCGCGCGCGTTCTCCTTGTCGTACTTGTCGGAATCGATGCGCGCACCGCTCTTGATTCCGGAGTGATCGAGGTGCGCGAGCTTGCCGTAGTCGGGGAACGTGGAGATCTTGAAGTAGATCGACCCGTCGCTCGTGTATGTGTGGCCGTTTCGTTCGAGCGCCGTGATCGTCTTCCCCATCGCTTCGATGTTTTCGGGATCCGTCGCGCGCGGATTCTCCTCGACCGGCTCGATGCCGAGTGCCGCCGCGTCCTCGCGAAATGCCGTGATGAAGCGGTCCGTGTATTCGCGCAGCGGCACTCCAGCCTTCTGCGCCTCCAGAATAGTGCGATCGTCCACATCGGTGAAGTTCATCACCTGGCGGACCTCGAACCCGGCCTGGTACTTCAAGGCACGGCGCAGAACGTCGAGCGCCACGAACGTCCGGAAGTTGCCGATGTGCCCGCGGGCGTAGACCGTCAGCCCGCAGGTGTACATGCGGACGACGTTCTCCCGGGATGGCGTGAATTCTTCTTCGCGGCGGGTCAGCGTGTTGTACAGGCGCATCGCGTCAGGAATGGCAGGCAGGCGGCGGTCAGGCCGTCGATGGATGCGTGCTGCGTCACACGTCAGGCTGGCAACGGGCAGCGCACTTCCGAGCGTCGGCTGCCGCAGCGGGCCTCGATGAGCAGCTCCCCGTCGGACTGGCTGAACTCGAACTCGATGTCCCCTTCGCTCCCGGCGGGCGCAACGCGGGACGCGACCGTTTCGAGGGCGGCCGACACGCTCGCCGCGTCCTGCGCTTTGTCTCCGAGGTGCTCCGCGACATGGACCGCCAGATCCGACGCCACCTGCCGCAACCCGCCCTGGGACGGCACGGACAACCGAATGACGAGCGTGCCTGGCGCGGCCATACGGGACGATTCTACAGCGAAATGCGCCCGAACAGCCGTCGCGCGCTCCGGCAGTCCGCTTCGATCTGCGTGCGCAGGGCGTCGACGTCGGCAAACGGGCGTTCGTCGCGCAGGCGCTGGACGAAAGACAAGCGGACCTCCATGTCGTACAGATCGCGATCGACGTCGAAAATGTGCGCCTCCACCACCGGCCGATCGACGTCCCCGAACGTGGGACGCATCCCGATGTTGGTGACCGAGGGATGCACGATTCCATCGATCGTAATCGTCGTCGCATACACACCCGCCGGGGGCACCAGCTCGTTTGGCGTCGACAGATTGGCGGTGGGGAACCCCAGCTCCCGGCCACGCCCGGCGCCGCGGGCCACGGTGCCGTCGATGAAGTAGTGATGGCCCAGCAGCGCTCCCGCCTCGTCCACCCGTCCTTCGGTGAGCAGGCGGCGGATCCGGGTGCTGCTCACCACGAAGTCCTTGTAGCGGACCGGATCGATTTTTTCCGCGCGAAAGCCGTACCTCGCACCGAGGCTGCGGAGGACGGTGAATGTGCCCGCCCGCTCGTGGCCGAAGAGGAAGTTCGCCCCGACCCACACTTCCGCCACGTGCAGCCACTCGACGAGGACCGTCCGGACGAACGCTTCGGGATCCCAGCGCGACAGCTCCTCCGTGAAGCCGACGACGGCGACGCCGTGCATGCCGGACCGCCAGAGCGCCTCGATCCTCTGCTGCTTGGTCATCAACAGGGGGGGCGCCTTGTCGGGCCGCAGAACGCGCGACGGATGCGGCTCGAACGTCATCGCGGCAGGCGTCCCTCCTCGTTCACCCGCCCGCCGCCTGACACGGTCGATGATCTTCATGTGGCCGCGGTGCAGGCCGTCGAAGTTGCCGAGCGCCAGCACGGGCTGGTGCCAGCGAGGCGGCGGATCGTCCGGGAAGTGGGCGGTCTCCACGTTGATAAGGAAGCAATCAGCTGTCAGCTTTCAGCTGTCAGCTGCGCGCCCGCATATCGATTGCCGAGAGCTGACGGCTGAACGCTGATGTCTCTCACAGGCTCACCACGAGGCCATCATAGGCCAGCTCGATGCCTTCGGGGAGACGGGCACATG
>JALZOC010000621.1 GCA_030857365.1 Acidobacteriota bacterium | reverse complement strand
CCACTATAGGGGGCGGCGTCCTCCGGAACAAAGCCCAAAAGGGTACCTTTTTGAGACATCACAATCTGGTAAGTGCCTTACAAATCAGGCACTTGTGGACGCGTAGTGTGCCGCCGTGGGCGTCGCCGCTTGACGGTTTCGCGGGTCGCGCAACAGGAATGGGGCCGGAGAAGAGGGAAGAGCGGCGCGACGCCGCACGGGGGTCTGGGGACCCAGTCCCTCCGTGAATACTAAAAGTGGGTGAACCCGGCGGGAAGGGGTTCCATCCGCGCTCCGCGGGAGATCCCGATGGTCCGCTCCGCCGTGAGCTCGCCGATGCACGTAATCGCAACGCCGCGCGCCTCCCGAACGACGGCTCGCAACCGGCCCCTCCGTCGACGGGGGACGGCAAAGAGCAGCTCGTAATCGTCCCCACCCCCCAGAGAGGCGGCGACAGGCTCGCGTCCCGCGGCGGAAAACCAGGAGACTGCACCGGGATGAATGGGCACGAGCGAGGCGTCCAGTGCGGCCCCGGTGCCGCTTGCCGAGGCAATCTGCGTGACCGCGTCGGCGAGCCCGTCGCTGAGGTCCATGCAGGCGCTGGCCGCGCGGTTCCGGCCCAGGAAAGTCCCGATGCGGACGCGCGGTGCCGGCCGGCAGTGCCGCAGCACGCATTCATTCATATGCGGGTCTTCCGGCCGCGACACGTACGCGCGGTCGGACTCGCGAGCCGGCAGCGACGAAGCGGCGCGAAGCCACTCCAGGCCAGCCGCCGCTGCGCCGATGCGGCCGGTCACATACAGCGCGTCGCCCGGACGCCCGCCGCCGCGGGTCAGGATCTTTCGCGGCTTGACGCTGCCCGACACCGTCACGTCCACGACGAGCGGCCCGGGCGACCGGGTGATGTTCCCCCCCGCCAGCGCGACTCCGCATTCGGCCGCCATCTCCAGTAGTCCATCGAGGAGGGCATCGACTTCGCCAAGTGTGATGTCCTCCGGCAGCATCAGGGACAGGAGGGCCAGCCTGGGCGCCCCTCCCATCGCTGCCACGTCGCTGACGTTCACCGCCAGCGCCTTGTAGCCGATGTCGACGGGGGACGAGAATCGGCGGTCGAAGTGGACGCCTTCGACGAGGGCATCCGTCGTGAGGACCTGGAGCGTTCCGCGGTCGAGCGCCGCCACGGCCGCATCGTCGCCGATGGCCACGACCAGCCCGGCCGGAGGCGGGGGGACGCGTTTCCGGATGCGCTCGATCAGGACGCGTTCGCCAACGTCGCGGACGCGCTCTGTCGGCTGGTTACCGGGCGAACTCAACGGCACGGGTCTCCCGAATGACAGTAACTTTGATCTGACCTGGATACTCCAGCTCGTTCTCGATCCGGCGGGCGATGTCCTTCGAGAGCCAAACGGTCTCTTCGTCGGAGATGCGCTCGCTTTCGACGATGATCCGGATTTCTCGGCCGGCCTGGAGCGCGAACGCCTTCGACACGCCTTCGAACGAGTCGGCGATGCCTTCGAGCTTTTCCAGGCGCTTGACGTAGGACTCCAGGATGTCGCGGCGCGCGCCGGGCCGCGCCGCGGAGATGGCGTCGGCTGCCTGCACGATCATCGCCTCGAGGGAGGGCCAGTCGATGTCCATGTGGTGGGCCGCGACGGCCATCAGGACCGGCTCGCTCTCGCCGTGCTTGCGGAGGAAGTCGAGCCCCAGCTCGAGGTGGGTGCCCTGCAGGTCGCGGTCGATCGCCTTCCCGATGTCGTGCAGGAAAGCGGCGCGCGCGGCGACATGGCCGTTCAGGCCGAGCTCCTTCGCCATGATTCCGGCGAGGAACGCCACTTCGCGCGAGTGGTTGAGCACGTTCTGCCCGTAGCTGGTGCGGAACTTCAGGCGGCCCATGAGCCGGAGCACGTCCGGGTGCAGGTCGAAGAGTCCCAGCTCGAAGGCGGCAGCCTCCCCCTCCTTGCGCACGGTCTCCTGCATGTCCGCCTTCACCTTCTCGACGACCTCTTCGATCCTGGCCGGGTGAATGCGTCCATCCGCGATGAGCCGCTCGATCGCCTGCCGGGCGACCTCGCGCCGGAACGGGTCGAAGCTGGAGAGGATGATGGCGCCGGGGGTGTCGTCCACGATCAGCTCGACGCCGGTCGCGGTCTCCAGCGCCCGGATGTTGCGCCCCTCGCGTCCGATGATGCGCCCCTTCAGGTCGTCGCTCGGCAGATCGACGACCGAGACGGTCGTCTCGATCGCGGTGTCGGCGGCGCTGCGCTGGATGGCGTCGGTGATGATTTCCCGGGCGCGGCCGGCTCCGGTTTCGCGCGCCTCGGTCTCGAGCCGCTTGACGAGGTTGGCGGCGTCGCGCCGCGCGTCCCCCTCTATCTGTCTCAGGAGGAGCTCGCGGGCTTCGTCGGCGCTCAGTCCCGCCACCCGCTGCAGCTCACGCTGCCGGTCCGACGCGAGCTGCTCGACCCGTGCGGCCGCGGTGGCGGCGCGCTGTTCGTGCGCGGCGATCGCCTTCTCGCGCGCCTGGAGCTCCTGGTCGACGCGGTCGGTCGAGGCGAGCCGGTCGGCCAGCGCGCGCGTTTTTTCGGCGAGGGCCTGCTCGAGCGCGGTGATTTCCTGCCGGCGCTCGCGCGCCTGCCGTTCGGCCTCGGCGGAAAATTCGTGGGCCTTCTCCCGCGCCTCGATTGCGGCTTCCTTGCGCAGGTTGTCGGCGTCTCTGGCCGCCTGCCGGAGCACGCGGTCGGCTTCCTCGCGGGCCTTCGCGACCGCCTCGGCGGCGGCCCGCCGGCGCTGGGCGGCGGCCCACAGGACGCCGCCGCTCACGAGCAGACTCGTGAGC
>JALZOC010000083.1 GCA_030857365.1 Acidobacteriota bacterium | reverse complement strand
TCTCAGCATGGAGGATCGGGCCAATCTCGATGCATACGTCCGGCGCGGGGGCGGCCTGGTCAGCATTCACGATGCGCTCTGCGGCCCCGACCCGGGGGATTTCGCGTCGCTCGTGGGCGGGGCGAAGAAGCACGGCGAGGTGAACTACACGCTCGAAGCGGAGGTGGACTACACCATCGTCGACACGGCGCACCCGATCATGCAGGGCATGACGAACTTCACGCTCACCGACGAAGCCTTCTACTCGATGACGTGGGCGAAGTCACCGGAGATCCACGTACTCGCGACCGCGCCGATCGCCGCGACGCCGAGTGCGAAGGGGGCCGGCCACGCCGGTGAAGTGGTCCCGCAGGTCTGGACGTACGAAAAGCAGATAGGGCCCGCGCTTCCGGGGGCCGCCACGGGACAGTCGTTCCGCGCGTTCGTCTGGATGCAGGGGCACAACTATTCCAACTTCACGCACCCGCAGGTACAGGGCATGTTGCTCCGCGGCATCGCCTGGGCGGGCAAGCGTTCGGCCGACACTCTGATGACCGAGCGGCCCGCACGCCCCCGCCGCGGCGCGCCACCGCCTTCGACGGCGCCGGAGGAACGATAGAGAGTGCTGATAGCTGAAAGCTGAGAGCTGAGAGACTGCGGAGCTTCAATTTGTCAGACGAGCCCAAACGCAAGTACCGTTCGAGCGCCTGGTTCGGTCCGCTCGACAAGGACGGCTTCATCCACAGAAGCTGGCTCGGCCGCGGATTGCCTGAAGGAATCTTCCAGGGCCGTCCGATCATCGGGATCTGCAATACGTGGTCGGAGCTCACGCCGTGCAACGGCCACTTCCGCGAGCTCGCGGACCGTGTGAAGCGCGGCGTGTGGGAAGCCGGGGGCGTTCCATTCGAGTTTCCGGTGATGTCGCTCGGCGAGACGAGCATGCGCCCGACGGCGATGCTCTTCCGGAATCTGGCGAGCATGGACGTCGAAGAGTCGATTCGCGCGAATCCGATCGACGGCGTGGTCCTGCTGTGCGGGTGCGACAAGACGACCCCTTCGCTCATCATGGGCGCCGCGAGCTGCGACCTGCCGGCGCTGGTGGTCTCCGGCGGGACGATGCTGAACGGCAAGTTCCGCGGCGCGGACATCGGCTCCGGTACGGACGTCTGGCGCTTCAGCGAAGAAGTGAAAGCCGGCGTCATGAGCCTCACGGAGTTCATGCAGGCGGAGTCCTGCATGTCGCGCTCGTGGGGCACCTGCAACGTCATGGGGACGGCCTCGACCATGGCGGCGATGACCGAGGCCCTCGGGCTGTCGCTCCCGAACAACGCCGCAATCCCGGCGGCGGACTCCCGCCGGCTCGCCCACGCGCAGCTGGCCGGGCGCAGGATTGTCGCGCTCGTCGAAAACGACGTGCGCATGTCGCAGATCCTGACGCGGGCGGCCTTCGAGAACGCGATTCGCGTGAATGGGGCGATCGGCGGCTCCACCAACGCCGTGCTGCACCTGCTCGCGATCGCGGGGCGCGTGGGCGTGCCGCTCACGCTCGACGACTGGGACGCGCTCGGACGCAACGTGCCCACGTTTGTCGACCTGATGCCATCGGGCCGTTTCATGATGGAGGACTTCTATTACGCCGGGGGCCTTCCCGCCGTGATTCGCGCCCTCGGCGAGCACGGGCTGCTGAACCGGGACGTCCTGACGGTCAATGGACACACGCTGTGGGACAACTGCGAGACCGCCTCGAACTGGAATCCCGAGGTGATCCGCCCGATCGATCGGCCGCTGGCCGCGCATGGCGGCATCGCCGTTCTCCGCGGCAACCTTGCGCCGTCAGGCGCGGTGCTGAAGCCCTCGGCGGCCTCTCCGCACCTGATGCGGCACCGCGGCCGTGCGGTCGTCTTCGAGAGCATCGAACACTACAAGGCACGGATCAACGACCCCGCCCTGGATGTCGACGCGGACTGCGTCCTCGTGCTGAAGGGCTGCGGACCGAAAGGGTATCCGGGAATGGCGGAAGTCGGCAACATGGGCCTCCCGACGAAGGTGCTCAAGACCGGCGTGACCGACATGGTGCGGATCTCCGATGCACGCATGAGCGGCACGGCGTACGGGACGGCCGTGCTGCACGTGTCGCCCGAAGCGGCCGCCGGTGGTCCGCTGGCGCTCGTGCAGGACGGCGACATGATCGAGCTCGACGTCGAGGCGCGGCGGCTGCACCTGGACGTGAGCGACCAGGTGCTCGTCGTCCGCCGCGAAGCCTGGCGCAAACCGGAGCCCGTTTTGCCCCCCGGCGGCTACGCGCGGCTGTACATCGATCACGTGCAGCAGGCCGACCAGGGCGCCGATCTGGATTTTCTCGTCGGGTGCCGGGGGCATGCCGTGCCGCGGGAGTCGCACTAACGGGCTTCCAGCTGCCAGCTTCCAGCTCCCAGCCAGAATAGGAACCGGGAAATCGAAGCGGAGCCGGAACCCGAACTGGAACCTGAACTCAAAGCCGGTAGCTGGAAGCTGGTAGCTGGTAGCTGGAAACTGGAAACTGGAACCTGACATGAAACTCCTCAGATACGGCCCTCCGGGAAAGGAAGCCCCAGGCCTCCTCGACGCCGACGGCGTCATCCGCGACCTTTCGGGGATCGTTCCCGACATCGCGGGGGACGCGCTGCTCCCCTCGTCGCTCGACCGTCTTCGGCGGACGGACCCGGCGACGCTGCCGGCCATTGCCGGCACGCCGCGGCTCGGACCGTGCGTCGGGGGCGTCGGCAAGTTCATCTGCATCGGCTTGAACTACTCGGATCACGCCGCCGAATCGGGCATGGCGGTGCCGAAGGAGCCGATCGTCTTCATGAAGGCGACATCCGCCATCAGCGGCCCGAACGACGACGTGGTGTTGCCGCGAGGGTCGAAGAAGAGCGACTGGGAAGTCGAGCTGGGCGTTGTGATCGGCAAGCCCGCGAAGTACGTCGAGGAGGCGGACGCGCTGTCGTACGTGGCGGGGTACTGTGTGATCAACGACCTCTCCGAGCGCGCCTACCAGCTCGAAGGCACGGGCCAGTGGGTCAAGGGGAAGAGTGCCGATACGTTCGGACCGATCGGGCCGTGGCTCGTGACGCGCGACGAGATCGCCGACTGCGGCGCGCTGGACCTCTGGCTGGAGGTGGATGGTCACCCGTACCAGAACGGATCGACGCGGACGCTCGTGTTCGGCGTCCCGTATCTCGTCAGCTACTTGAGCCGGTTCATGAGCCTGCAGCCAGGCGACATCATCTCGACGGGCACGCCTCCCGGGGTCGGGCTCGGGCAGAAGCCGCCAGTCTACTTACGCGCCGGCAACGTCATGCGCCTCGGGGTGCAGGGCCTCGGCGAGCAGAGACAGCAGGTCGTGGAGTAGGCGCGCCGCTCAGGGCTCCTTGACGCCGAGCACCTGGTTGACCGCCACGTCCGTCAGCGTCTGCTTCGCGCCGCCGGGCCAGGTGATTTCAATCCGGTCGATCGACCTGGCGTCCCCCAGACCGAAGTGAAGACGGACGTCGCTGCTGCTCAGGTAGCTCGCGACGTTGTTGACCTCCCGCGTCTGCACGCCGGCGGCAGTCTCGACGCGGACCCTGGCTCCCAGCCCGGAGGTATTCCCTTTTTTCCCCTGCGCGCGGATCAGAATCCAGTTTCGTTTCCGCACGCCGTCGTTCCGCAGCAGCACCGGCCGCTGCCCGAGGCTGGAGATGACCACGTCCAGGTGGCCGTCGTTGTCGAAGTCCGCTACGGCCATTCCGCGACCGACCCGCGGCTGGCGGAGCGCCGCCCCGCTGCTGTCGGAAACATCCTGGAAGCGGCCGCCGAGATTCTCGAACAGCTGGTCCCTCTGCGCATGGGTGAACGCCGACCGATAGAGCTGCACGTTGTCGATGACATGCCCGTTGGTGACGTGGATGTCCAGATCGCCGTCGTTGTCGAAGTCGAACATCTTCGTCCCGAATCCGAGAGGAATGTAGCCCGACCCCAATCCGGCCGTCGCCGAGGCGTCGTCGAAGCTGCCGTCCCCGCGGTTTTTGTACAGGGCGTTCAGCTCTTCCGAGAAATTCGTGACGAAGATGTCGGGGAAGCCGTTGCCGTCGACATCCGCGCAGTCGACGCCCATTCCCGCCTGCGGCTTTCCATTCGTGTCGAAGCCCACGCCGGCGCCATAGGCGACGTCGACGAAGGTGCCGTCCCCCTGGTTGCGGTACAAGAAGTTGCGGACCAGATCGTTCGCGACGTAGACATCCGTGTCGCCGTCGCGGTCGAAGTCGCAGAAGGCGACGCCGAGCCCCTTTCCGGCGGGATTGGCGATGCCGGCTTCGCGCGAGACGTCGGCGAACGTTCCGTTCCCGTTGTTGCGGAAGAGCCTGTCGGCGGCCCCGTCGAAGATCGTGGGATTGCAGTACATCCGGTAGCCCTCTTTCCGAACGCCACAGTACGGGTTGTCGTCGAGCCGGAAGGCGAGGTAGTTGGCCACGTAGAGATCGAGATCCCCGTCGCGATCGAAATCGAAGAAGCCGGCGCTGGTGCTCCACTCCGTGGCTCCGCCGGCGACGCCGGACGCCGACGTCACGTCCGTGAAGCTGCCGTTCCCATTATTCCGGAACAGGATGTTCGGTCCGAACGCGGTGACGTAGAGATCCAGGAGCCCGTCGCCATCGAAGTCTCCGACCGCGACGCCGGTCTTGTACGAGCGGCTGGAGTCGCCGGCCACGCCTGCCTGCCGCGTCACGTCCGCGAAGGTGCCGTCGTGATTATTGCGGTACAGTGCGTTGGCGCTCCCCGGGGCGCCATTGACGAAATAGAGATCGACGAAGCCGTCGTTGTCGTAATCGATCCAGGCGACGCCGGAGCCGAAGGTCTCCACCATGTATTTCTCAGCGGAGGCCCCGGACTGGTGCACGAAGTCGATGTTCGAGCGGGCCGTGACATCGCTGAATTGCACCGAGGGAACGGGGCCGGCCGGGGCCGCCTGATCCGCTCGCGGCGAGAGGGATGCCGACACGAGAAGCAGCGTCAGGGCAAGCCCCCACCGGTCCGGCATCACGAGCGTTTTCACTCTTTCTGTTTCCCCCGGCTTGCCTCGCGTAGCTTCCGGACCTCGGCGAGGTGACGCGTGGCGGCCTGGTGATCCGGCTCCGTCTCGAGGACCTTCTCGAATGCCGCCGCCGCTGCCGTGAGTCGTCCCTGCCGCAGTCTGACGAGACCCAGCTCCAGGTAGAAGTCGGGCTCGACCTGCCGCTGCGACAATGGGGACCCTGCGGAGGCGATCGCGCGGGGGCGGGCGAGCGTCAGCTCGGCGTCGGCCCTGGCAAGGAGACCCTTCGAGCGGTACGCGCGCGCCAGCGCAATCCGTGCGTCGGGGCGTGAGCCGTCGACCGTCGTGGCCTCGCGCAGCGCTTCGACGGCCGCATCGACGCGTCCGGCGTCCAGATACGCCGTGCCGAGGGCGAGATACGCGTCGGCCACCTTGGGTCCGGAGCGGACCACTCGCTCCAGCTCCGTGGTCGCCTCTTCCCGCTTCCCCCCGTCGAGCAGCGCGAGCGCGAGATAGTAACGCGCCTGCGTGAACGATTCCTCCTTGACGAGCACCTGCCGTGCGAGATCCACCGCACGGCCAGGATTGCCCAGTTGCCGTTCCGCTTCTCCGAGCAGTGCCATCAGCTGCGGCTGTCCGGGGTGCTGAGCGAGCCCGGCGGTCAGCGTCTCGCGGGCACCTGCCGGGCGCCGGAGATCCAGATACAGCTGCGCCAGGATGAACCGCGCCGGCACCAGATCGGGCGCGAGCGCCAGCGCCTGGATCAGTTCCGCTCTCGCCTCACCCATCAGGTCCTCTGATCCCGTCATGCGGTACGCCATTCCCAGATACATGTGGGCGTCGGCGAGGCCGGGGTCGATCGCGAGGATGGCCTTGAGCTCCTTGATTGCCGCATCCGGTCGGCTCGCGCCCGCGTACAGGTCGGATCCGACCTTCGTGAGCCGCTGTTGAACGGACGAGAGTCCTACCGCCGACCCCGAGGCGCTGGGCGGTTGCGCCGCCGCGACCGACACCGCGGCTCCGAGCCAGAGGATGAGGAGGCAGATACGCGTGATCATCGCTTCGGGACTCTGGATTCGGGGCTCCGGGCTCAGGGCTCGAACTCACCAGAGTTCAAAAGGATATCGGCAAGCGACCCTGCGGCGAAGAAGAAACCGTGATACTCAAGTATCGATCATGATGGTGCGGGGCCTCCTGCCGTCCGCCTTCGTCACCCTCTGCATCGCCACCAACCCTGGGCTGGCGGTTGCCCAGGCCTCCGCGCCGCACCCTGTCGCCTTACCGCCGCTGGTGCTCGATGAGCTGCCGCCGCCGGTCAGGGCGGGCCTGCAGCTCGCGTCCGACGAGGCGCGGCGACGCCCGCAGGAGGCGTCGGCTGTCGGGCGCCTGGGCATGCTCCTCCATGCGTACGAGCAGCATCGCTCGGCAGAGAGTTGTTATCGCGCCGCACAGCAGCTCGCTGCTCGAACCCTGTCCTGGACCTATCTCCTTGGGGTCGTGCAGGCGGAGCTCGGGGACCATGCGAAGGCCGCCTCGTCGTTCCGACAAGCCCTGCGGCTCGATCCCGGCTACCTGCCTGCCCGCGTGCGTCTTGCGGAAGCCTTGATGAACGCCGGGGACCCCGATGGCAGCCGCGGGGCGTACGAGGCGCTGCTGCACGACTTCCCTGACCTCGCGCTCGCCCACTACGGTCTTGGGCGGCTCTTGTGGAACCGGGGACATGCCGCCACTGCGATCGAGCACTACGAGCGCGCGGTGGCGCTCGAGCCGCAGTTCGGCGCTGCTCACTACGCGCTCGCGCTCGCGTATCGCGATGCGGGCGCCGCCGACCGCGCGCAGACGCAGCTGGACGCGTATCGTCAACTCGGCGCGCGCCGGCCGGTGCTGCCGGATCAGCTGCTCGACGAGATTCGGGCGATGAAGGGGACAGGGCGGGACCTGCTCGCCGAGGGCGCCCGGCTGGGTGCGGCGGGTCGTCTCGCTGACGCGATTCTGCTGCACCTGAAGGCGATTGAGGCCGATCCCGCCGACGCTCAGGCGCACGTGAACCTCATCTCGCTATATGGAAGGACGGGGCAGCCCGACAAGGCGGAGGCGCATTACCGCGCGGCGCTGACGCTCGGCAGCAGTCTGGCCGGCGCCCACTATAATTACGGCGTCCTGCAGGCTGCCAGCGGCGGCCACGATGCGGCGGAGGAAGCGTTCCGGCAGGCCCTGACCGTCGACCCCTTCCATGCGCAGGCCCACAATAATCTGGGCGCCTTGCTCGCGCGGCGGGGGAGGCTGGAAGACGCGGCCGACCACTATCGCCGCGCGCTTGCCAACGATCCCCAGCATCCGAGCGCACGCGCCAGTCTCGGGCGCGTACTTCGTCAGCTGAAGGAATCTTCACGATGAGGGTGATCCCGGCCGCCCTCGTCGCCGGCTGGCTGCTGATGACCGGTGACGACGCGGCCAGGGAAGCAGCCGGCGGGTTCCGCGATGTCGCCGCCGAGGTGGGTCTCCGGTTTCAGCACGAGAACGGCGCTTCCGGCAAATATCATCTGCCTGAAATCATGGGTGCCGGGGGGGCGCTGTTCGACTTCGACGCCGACGGCGACCTCGACGTACTGCTGCTGCAGGGGCGAGCGCTCGAAGGGCCGGCGCCAGTGCACGCGGCCGCATCGGGGCATCGTCTGTTCCGCAACGATCTTTCCCGCCCGGCGGACGGACGGGGGAAGCTGCGCTTCACGGACGTTACGGAACGCGCGGGCTTCCTTCCAGGCGACTATGGAATGGGCGTTGCGGTTGGTGATTACGACAACGATGGCGATCCCGATCTCTATGTGACCAGCTACGGCCCGAACCATCTCTATAGAAACGACGGCAACGGCACGTTCTCCGACGTAACCGCGACGGCGGGTGACGGCCTGGGCGATCCACGGTGGAGCACGAGCGCGACGTTCACGGACTATGATGCGGACGGCGATCTGGATCTTTTTGTCGCCAACTACGTGGACTTCACGGTTGTTGGCAGCAAGCGCTGTGTAGGGCCCACGGGCGCGCGCGGTTACTGCGGTCCGCTGCAGTTCGGGCCGGTGCCGGACCGGCTGTTCCGGAACGCCGGCGACGGCACGTTTGTGGATGTCAGCGACTCGGCTGGCATCGTCAAAGCCGACGGGTCCGGGCTTGGGGTCGCCGGGGCCGATTTCAACGGCGATCGGCGGGCCGACTTCTATGTGGCCAACGATGGAATGCCCAATCAGCTGTGGCTGAACAAAGG
>JALZOC010000082.1 GCA_030857365.1 Acidobacteriota bacterium | reverse complement strand
GCACGGCCCATGGGCTCCCGAGAACGGCCTGTGGTGCAACCCCGCCAAACTGCTGCTCGATCCGTATGCGAAGGCCGTCGACGGCCTGTGGGACTGGAACGAAGCAGTCTTTCCCTATCACTTCGACAATCCCGAGAGCTCGAAGAATGAGCTCGACAGCGCGCCGTACGCGGCCAAGAGCGTCGTCGTCATGCCGTTTTTCGACTGGGGCAACGACCGGCCCCCCAGCACGCCGTGGCACCGGACCGTCGTCTACGAGACGCATGTCAAGGGGTTCAGCCGCACCCATCCGGGGATTCCGGAGGAGCTGCGGGGCACCTACGCCGGCATGGCGCACCCCGTTGCCGTGGAGTACCTGAAAAACCTGGGCGTGACTGCGGTCGAATTGCTGCCCGTTCACCAGTTCGTGCAGGACTCGACGCTGGCGGAAAAGGGGCTGCGCAACTACTGGGGCTACAACTCGATTGGCTACCTGGCGCCCCACAACGAGTACGCGTCGGCCGGCCAGCTGGGCGAGCAGGTGCAGGAGTTCAAGCAGCTGGTGAAAACGATGCACCAGGCCGGGATCGAGATCATCCTGGACGTCGTCTACAACCACACCGCCGAGGGGAACCATCTGGGACCCATGCTGTTGTTCAAGGGGATCGACAATCCAGCGTACTACCGGCTCATGGCCGACAATCGCCGGTACTACATGGACTACACGGGGACGGGCAACACTCTGAACATGCAGCATCCCCACGTGCTGCAGCTGATGATGGACAGCCTCCGGTACTGGGTGCTGGAGATGCACGTCGACGGCTTCCGGTTCGACCTCGCGGCGACGCTCGCGCGAGAGCTGCACGACGTGAACCGGCTGTCGTCGTTCTTCGATCTCATCCAGCAGGATCCCGTGGTGAGCCAGGTCAAGCTGATTGCCGAGCCGTGGGATATCGGGGAAGGGGGGTACCAGGTCGGCAACTTTCCTCCGCTCTGGTCGGAGTGGAACGGGAAGTATCGCGACACCGTCCGCGACTTCTGGCGCGGCACCGATCAGACGCTTGCCGAGTTCGCGTATCGTTTCACGGGGAGCTCGGACCTGTACCAGGGGACGGCACGGCGGCCGTATGCCAGCGTCAACTTCATCACGGCGCATGACGGGTTCTCGCTGCGCGATCTCGTGTCGTACAACGAGAAGCACAACGACGCGAATGGCGAAGAGAATCGCGATGGCGAGAGCCATAACCGCTCCTGGAACCTCGGCGCCGAGGGGCCCACCGATAATCCCGAGATCCTGGCCCTGCGTGCGCGGCAGACGCGAAACTTCCTGGCCACGCTGTTCCTGTCGCAAGGCGTGCCGATGCTCGTAGGGGGCGACGAGATCGGCAGGACGCAGGGCGGCAACAACAATGCGTACTGCCAGGACAACGAGATTTCCTGGTATGACTGGGCGCGGGCCGACAGGCAGCTGCTCGACTTCACCCGCGGGCTGATCAGGTTTCGTCATCGGCATCCCGTCTTCTGCCGGCGCAGATGGTTCCAGGGACGCCCCATCCACGGCACGCAGGTCAGCGACATCGGCTGGTTCACGCCCGCGGGCCGCGAGATGTCGGAGGACGATTGGCAGGCGGGCTTCGCGAAGTCGCTCGGCGTGTTCCTGAACGGCAGGGGAATCCCCACCCGCAACGAGCGCGGGGAGCCGGTTCGCGACGACAGTTTCTACCTGATGTTCAACGCCCACCAGGAACCGGTGCAATTCAGGCTGCCGGAAGAAAAGTGGGGACGGACGTGGGCCGTGCTGCTCAATACCGCTGACACCGTGGATCACATGTCCGAGGAGAGTCTCGGACCGGCTCTCGAGGCGAACGCGGAGATGCAGGTCGAGCCGTGGTCGCTCGTCCTGCTCACCAGAACCGTACCCAGATGAAGCGCGACGACCTGGGAGTCCAGACGCACTACACCGACGCGCTGGGAAAACGCCACGACTCCGCCCCCGAGGCGCTGCGCGCGATCCGTCGCGCCACGCGCGGGCGGGAGAGCGCCGGGACCGGCGCAGGCCGGAAGCAGGCCGGTGGGGTGAAACGGGCGAGGTCCCGGACGCCGGCGATCCACGCCAGTGGCGGGCTCCAACAGTTCGATGAGGTCGTTGTGGTCTCGGCGGGCGAGGGCCGCGCGACGGCTCCCGGCGACCTGCAGCTCGAGGACGGAACCACGCTGCGCCTCGGCGCCACGCTACCGGCCGATTTGCCCGAGGGCTATCACACGATCGCGCATCGCGACGGCTCCACCACCCGCCTGATTGTCGCGCCGCCCGCCTGCTTCCTCCCCGACGCATGGCGCACGTGGGGGTGGGCCATCCAGCTGTATGCCGCGCGATCGACGCGCAGCTGGGGCATGGGAGACCTGGCGGATCTGCGGCGGCTCGGTACCTGGGCGGCGCGGGCCGGGGCGGGGATCGCGCTCATCAGCCCGCTTGCGGCTGCGTCTCCGCTCGTTCCCCAGCAGCCCAGTCCCTACTTTCCGTCGAGCCGCCGGTTCCGGAGCCTGTTGTACCTGAGGGTCGAAGAGGTCGACGGCGCCGCCACCCTCGGGGATCTCCCGTCGATCGCGGCCCGCGCACGCGCGCTCAACGTGGACCGCCGGATCGATCGGGACGAAGTCTTTCGACTCAAGCTCGGGGCGCTCGAGCGCATCTGGGACGTCGTGAGCCGGCGCGAACTGCGGGACTTCGACGCCTTTGTCGCGGAGCAGGGCCCCGGCCTCAACCAGTTCGCCACGTTCTGCGCGCTCGCCGAACGCTTCGGGTGCGGCTGGCACGGCTGGCCCGAGCGGCTCCGGCACCCGTCCTCTCCCGCGGTGCGGGACGCGGCGCGGACGCGGCCCATGGCCGATCGCATCCGCTTCCACATGTGGCTCCAGTTCCAGATCGATCGGCAGCTTGCGCGAGCCTCCCGCGTCGTGCCGGTGATGCAGGATCTGCCCATCGGATTCGACGCCGACGGTGCGGATGCGTGGGCGTTCCAGGACGTGCTTGCCGAGGGCATCAGCGTGGGCGCCCCTCCAGACGAGTTCAATACGAGGGGACAGGACTGGGGGCTGCCTCCGTTCGTCCCGGGCAAGCTGCGGACGGCCGGTTATCAGCCCTTCATCGACACCATCCGTGGATGCGTGCGGCACTCGGGCGGACTCCGCATCGACCACGTCATGGGTCTCTTCCGCCTGTTCTGGATTCCGAACGGCATGGAGCCGAAGCAGGGCGCCTACGTGCGGAGCAACGCCCGCGACCTCCTCGCGATCGTGGCGATCGAGAGCCAGCGGGCGCGCGCGGTCATCGTCGGGGAGGACCTCGGCACCGTCGAGGAAGAGACGCGGGCCGATTTGATGCGGCACAACGTGCTGTCGTATCGGCTGCTCTGGTTCGAGAAGGGACCGCCGTCGAGATTTCCAGAGCAGGCGCTGGCTGCAGTCACGACTCACGATCTGCCCACCATTGCCGGGCTCTGGACGGGTTCGGATGTCGCCGCCCAGTCGGCGCTGGGGCTCGCCCCGAACGAGAAAGGAACGCGGGACATCCTGAATCGCGTCAAGCGGCTGGCCCGCGCGACCGGGCGAACGCCGCTGCCGAGGGTGATCACCAGTCTCCACGAGGCGCTGGCCGAGGCCCCGTCCCGGATTCTGACCGCCACGCTCGATGATGCGATGGCGGTGCAGGAGCGGCCGAACATGCCGGCCACGACCACCGAATGGCCCAACTGGTCGATTGCGTTGCCGTCCCCCATCGAAACCCTCGAGAAGAACGCGACCGCCGCACGTATCGCGCGCACGCTGTCGAAGGGCCGGCCACGCCCCGGCCGCGGGGCCGCTCAGGCGCGGCGCCGCACCTAGCGCGCAGCGTCAGCTGCGCGGTCGGCGACGCTCTGCACCGCCACTCGATTAGAATGCCGCCCATGGCATCGAGTGCGGCGGCCGCGCCAGGCGCCCCGTCCGGCAGGCGATTCGCAAGCGGCGCCGCCGTCGTGATGGCATTGCTGGTCATGACAGGCACCGGCAAGGCCGACGCGCCAGTCACTGTCTCGGCAGCCATCAGCCTCGCGGAGTCGCTCGAGGAGATCGCGCGCTCGTATTCGGCCGCGGGCGGCGGGGCGGTGCGCTTCAACCTTGCCGCGTCCAACGTGCTGTCCCGGCAGATCGTGAGCGGCGCCCGAGTCGACCTCTTCATCAGCGCCGACGAGGCGCAGATGGATCTCGCCGCCCGGGCGGGTGCCATCGATCCCAAGACCCGCATTCCGCTCCTGAGCAACCGGCTCGCCGTGGTGACCCTGCCCGGGGGGCCGGCCCTGGACGATGCCCGCGCGCTGCTGCAGCCCGCGGTCAGACGGATTGCGGTGGGCGATCCGGCGGCCGTGCCGGCTGGTGTCTACGCCCGCGAATACCTGGAGCGCGTCGGGCTCTGGGACGCGCTGCGGTCCCGGATCGTGCCGGTCTCGAATGCACGGGCGGCACTGGGCGCGCTCGAAAAAGGGGGAGTGGACGTCGCCATCACCTACGAGACGGACGTGAACCCGTCCGGAAGGGCCCGTGCGGCGCTGGTCATCACGGGCGAGCATGCGCCCCGCATCATCTACCCGGCCGCAATCGTGACCGCCGGGCCCAATCGCGCCGGCGCCGAGCGCCTGCTGTCCTATCTGGCGGGCCCTGCGGCGGCGGTCGTGTTCGCGAGACACAGGTTCACGACGCTGCGCCACGGCGGCTAGCATGGACGCCTGGCACATCACCTGGTTCACACTCGCGACCGCGGCGGTGGCAACCGTGCTCATGCTGCCGCCGGGACTGGCGCTCGCGTGGGTGCTTGCGCGCGGGCGGTTCCGTGGCCGCGTGCTCCTCGAGACGATCGTGTCGCTGCCGCTCGTCATGCCCCCGGTAGCGACGGGATTGCTGCTGCTGTGGCTTTTTGCGCCGCTCGGACCTTTCGGCCGCGTCCTGGGCAGGATGGGCGTGGAAGTCGTCTTCACGTGGAAAGCGGTCGTGCTCGCCATGACGGTGATGGGCCTGCCGCTCCTCGTCCGGACGGCGCGGGCAGGCATCGAACAGGTGGACGGCCGGTTCGAAGCCGCCGCAGCGACCCTGGGCGCCGGCCCGGTGCGGGTTTTTTTCACGATTACGCTGCCGCTCGCCCGCCCGGCGATCGTCGCGGGCGCGGCGCTCGGGTTCGCCCGTGCGCTGGGCGAATTCGGTGCGACGGTCATGATTGCCGGCAGCATCCCCGGGGCGACACGAACCCTCGCCGTCGGCATTTATTCGTTCGCCGAGACCGGCAGGGATCGGGAGGCATTCGTGCTGGTGGCCATCTCGGCGGCCATTGCGTTCGGGGCGCTGTGGGCGTCCAACTGGCTGACGGCGCGCCGGGACGTGCAGGCGTGATCGCGCTGGATTTCCTGCTGCACCAGGGCACTTTCACGCTGGAGGTCAAGGTCGCGCTCGACGCGCGCATCACGGCATTGTTCGGCCCTTCGGGAGCGGGCAAGACGACGATCCTCGACGCGATCGCGGGGCTGCGGACGCCGGCGGGAGGGTCGATCGTCGTGGGCTCTCGCGTCGTCTTCGACAGCGCGCGAGGCGTGGACCTGCGCCCGCACCGCCGCCACGTCGGCTACGTCGCGCAGGACGCCGCGCTGTTCCCGCACATGAGCGTGCGGCGCAACGTCCTGTACGGCCGGCGAGACGGTCAGCGGCTGTTGCTCGAGACAGTCGTGGGGATGCTCGAGATCGGACCGCTCCTCGACCGCGCCGTGGCGCAGCTCTCGGGCGGGGAACGGCAGCGCGTGGCGCTGGCCCGCGCGCTGATGTCCGCTCCGGAGGTGCTGTTGCTCGACGAACCGCTCGCCGCGGTGGATGTCGAGCGGCGCCGGCGGATCCTCCCGTATCTCGAACGCGTCCGGGACGAGCTCACCGTGCCGATCATCTATGTCACGCACGACCGGTCGGAGGTTCGTCAGGTGGCGGAGTACGTAGTCGTGCTCGATCACGGGCGGATCGTCAACAGCGGTACGCCGGGTGTCGCGTTTGCGCCCTAGCAGCCGGTGCAAGTCCCGTGGGCAAGCCCGAGGTGGCTTCCGCCTTCAGGCGGAAGGACCCGGCTCATAGAGGGAAAAGAGGATCATTCGAGCGCATTTCATGGGATGCTGTGTGCCGGGACGACGCCTCGCAGGCGTCTATTGAAGGAGAGCAGATGGCCAAGACCGCCAAGAAGACCGCCGTGAAGAAGAAGACCGCCGCGAAAAAGAAGACCGCCCGGAAGCCGAACGCGGCATTCATGAAGCCCGTGACGCCGAGCTCCGACCTGGCGGAAGTGATCGGGGCGAAGCCGGTCCCGCGCACGGAGGTCACGAAGAAGCTGTGGGCCTACATCAAGAAGAACGGACTCCAGGACCAGAAGAACCGCCGGATGATCAAGGCGGATGCTGCCCTGAAGCCGGTGTTCGGCGGCAAGGCGACGGTCAACATGTTCGAGATGACCAAGCTGGTGAGCAAGCACCTGAAATAGTCCGCTCTCGAGAGGTTCGCCACGCTTCGGGCCGGTACCCCCGGCCGGCCCAAGTGTGGCCCTGCGTCGCAGGACGACCTTCCCGGGTAGTCTGTCGCGCCTGGATGTCAGGAGCGGGAGAGCAGCGCCAGCAGCGCCTTCTGGACGTGCAGGCGGTTCTCCGCCTGATCGAAGACCGTGGAGACGTTCGAGTCAATCACGTCGTCGGTCACCTCCTCGCCTCGATGGGCGGGAAGACAGTGCATGAACAGCGCGCCGGCCGACGCGCGCGCCATCATCGCCCGGTTCACCTGGTAGGGACGAAACGCGGCATGTCGGTCGGTTGCTTCCCCCTCCTGTCCCATCGACGTCCAGACGTCCGTGTAGACGGCGTCCGCGCCCGCGGCGCCCGCCACCGGATCCGACGTGAGCTCCAGCGTGCCGCCCGACCGGGCCAGGTCCGCAATGCTGCGCTGCACCGAAGCCGCCACCTCGAACCCAGGGGGAGACACGATGCGGACGCGGGCGCCCAGCATCGTTGCCGCCTGCGCCAGTGACGCGGCCACGTTGTTACCGTCCCCGACGAACGCAATCGTGCGGCCGTGAAGACTGCCCCACCGCTCCGTGAGGGTCAGGCAATCTGCGAGCGCCTGGCACGGATGCTCTTCGTTCGTCAGCGCGTTCACCACGCGAAGGCGGGGCGCGGCATCCGCGAACTCCCTGATGCGCGCCTGCGCGAACGTGCGCACGACGGCAGCCGTGACCCATCGCTCCAGGTTGCGCGCAACGTCCGCGATCGACTCACGTCCTCCGAGCGCCACGTCCTGCGGCGGCTCGATCACGTCCCCGCCGAGCTCGCGCACGGCGATCTCGAAGGTGGAGCGGGTGCGCAGCGAGGGCTTTTCGAACAGCAGCGCGACGTGCAGCCCGTCGAGCGGCCGCGCGTGCGGCCGGCGGCACGCCCGCGCCACTTTCATCTCCGCGGCCAGCTGGAGGCACTCGAGCAACCCGCACCGATCGAGGTCGGTGACGGAGAGAAATCGCGTCGGAAAAGCAGGCATCACTGAGAGCTGAGAGCTGAGGGCTGACAGCTGAAAGACTGGTTCACGTCCGGTACTCCGCGTTGATCCGCACGTACTCGGCCGACAGGTCGCACGTCCACATCTCGGACTGTCCCGCGCCGCCCGTTCCGAGGTCCACTTCGACGACGATGTCGCGCCCCTTCAGGTACTCGGCGGCATCGGCGGCGCGCTCGTCGTGCGGCGCGCCGGCGCTGAAGAGCTCGACCGGGCCGATGCGCACAGCGGCGCGATCCAGCACGAACGCCGATCCCGAGCGGCCTGCGACGGCCACGAGGCGGCCCCAGTTGGGATCCCCCCCGTGGATGGCCGTTTTCACGAGCAGGGAGTTCGCGATGGCGCGAGCGGTCTGCCTCGCGTCGTCGTTGGAGGCGGCACCGACGATCTTCACGGTGATGAGCTTCGTCGCACCCTCGCCGCCGCGCACGATGCCGATGGCCAGGGGCCTGCACACGCTCGTCAGCGCCTCGACCAGCAGCGCGTAGTCACTCTCCTCGAGCCGCACGGAGCTGGCGCCGTTCGCGAGCGCGAAAACGCAGTCGTTGGTCGAACATTCGCCGTCCACCGTGATCGCGTTGAAGGTGGCGTCCACGGCTTCCTTGAGCGCACGCTGCAGGAGCGCCGGCTCCACGGCGGCGTCGGTGGTCACGAACCCGAGCATCGTCGCCATGTGGGGCTCGATCATCCCTGAGCCTTTGGCCATGCCGCCGGCGCGAAAG
>JALZOC010000620.1:2391-2823 GCA_030857365.1 Acidobacteriota bacterium | reverse complement strand
GCTCCGGCCCGGGCGCAAAGCTGGCGACGAGCCGCGCGGCGGCGAGTTCTGGGCGCTGCGGGACGTGAGCTTCGAGGTCATGCCGGGTGAGGTCGTCGGGATCGTCGGCCGCAACGGCGCCGGAAAGAGCACGCTGTTGAAGATCCTGGCGCGGGTGACGACGCCCAGCGCCGGCCATGCACAGATTCGCGGCCGCCTCGGAGCGTTGCTGGAAGTTGGCACCGGCTTTCATCCCGAGCTGACCGGTCGTGAGAACGTCTTCCTGAACGGCGCGATTCTCGGGATGAAGGGTGCCGAGGTGGCGCGCAAGTTCGACGACATCATCGATTTCGCGGAGATTCACAAGTTCGTCGACACGCCGGTGAAGCGCTACTCCAGCGGAATGTACGTCCGCCTGGCGTTTGCCGTTGCCGCGCACCTCGAACCCGACAT
>JALZOC010000620.1:0-2381 GCA_030857365.1 Acidobacteriota bacterium | reverse complement strand
CGATTTCGCGTTCCAGCGCAAGTGTCTCGGCAAGCTCCAGGCCCAGGCGGGCTCCGGACGTACGGTGCTGTTCGTCAGTCACAACGTCGGCGCCATCCGCACGCTGTGCAACCGATGTCTCATGCTCGAAGACGGCAGCGTGGTGATGGACGGTCCCGCCGACGCCGTGATCGACAACTACGTCGAACAGCTCACCCAACGGACTGCAACGGAGCGGGCCGGGCCGCGCCACCCGGATGTCGGGTCCGGGTTCGTGCTGCATCCGCGGAATCCGGTGGGCGACCTGACCGTTTTTTGCGGCGAGCCGATCACGTTCGATTTCGACGTCGAAGCGGAGCAACCGCCGACCGACGCCAGGGTGGGCATCAGTCTCCGGGTGACCCGCCCGACCGGCGAGTACCTGGTGACCATGGACAGCGTGGTACAGCGGGCGGCGTGGATCGAGGGGCAAGAGAAGCTGTGGAACGTCCGCTGCGATCTCGGACGCCTGCCGCTGAACGAGGGCGCCTATTTCGTCTGGGTCACCGTCTGCGTGTACGTGGACCACACAGTCACGCGTTACGCGAGATTCACCAACGCCTTCGCGCTGCACGTCCTCGAGCGTGACGTCTTCGGCTGGGGCAGCGTGCTGCCACGGTCCCGACACTGGGGTCCCATGTATTGGGCGCCGGAGTGGCACATTGCACCCGTGCTCCCGGCAGCACCGCCGGGCGAGGCGGCGAAGCGAGACGCGAACGATCGAACCCAGGAAGAGGCCGTGGCATGCCAGGACTATTCGGCGTAGTCGCCAAGACCGAGAAGCTCTCGCCGCGGGATCTGCAGGCCATGGCGAGGCGGATGGCGGACGCCATGCGCCGTTTGCCCTGGCAGCGGGCCGAGCTGTGGGGGCAGGGCCATTACTGCGGCGGCCGCGTCGATTCTGGGGTTCTCAATCCCGAGAGGCAGCCCCGGGCGACCGCTGACGGTCGCCGGCACGTGTGGCTCGATGGCGAGTGCCGCCTTCCGCAGAACCCCGGTGGCGACATGGCGTCTGCGGACGCGCTGGCGTCGCTCGTCGACGCGCCTTACCCGACGCTCACCCACGTGGATGGCGCATTCGCGCTGGCCGTCGTGCAGGCGGGCGATCTGGCGCTCGCCACCGATCGCCTGGGGTTCCGCCCGCTGTACTACACGGAGACCGCCGACTGGTTTGCCTACGCCGCGGAAGTCAAGGCGCTACTGGCGATTCACGAGCACCTGCCGGCCATCGATGAAGTGGCGCTGCGTCAGTACTTCGCATTCGACCACATGCTGGGAGACCGGACGTGGTGGACAGGCATCGCCCTGATCCCACCCGCGAACGTGTGGCACGTCTCACGGGGGGTGGTCACCCGAGCCGAGTACTGGTCATTTGACGATCTGCGCGTCGCGCCGTGCGACCCCGCGGAGGCGCAGCAGGAGTTCGGAGGCTTGTGGGCAGCGGCCGTCCGCGACCACCAGCGGCCGGGCATGACCCCCGTCCTGCTCAGCGGCGGACTCGACTCACGGTTGCTGGTGGCCGAACTGGTGGCGCGGAACGCCGACATCGTGGCGGTCACCTACGGCAGCAAGGAATCCCCCGAGGTCGGACCGGCGCGCGCGGTGGCCGCGATCGCCGGAATCGAGCATCGCGTCTGCGAATGGGCGACGCAGAACTGGTGGCAGGGAAGAGAAGAAGCCATCTGGCAGACGGACGGACTCGTCAACGCCAATCACCTCCACCCCGCCATCGCGTTTGAGGAGATGCGCCTCGGCACCTGCTACAGCCCGATGAACATGCTCGGCGACCTGCTGTTTGGCGGCAGCCACCTGGACCGCAAGCCCTGGAGCGAACTGCGTCAGCGGCCGGAGCTTCTGATGAAGAGCCGTTTCATGGCGAATCCGCTCTTCGGCGTGGAGGAGGCATTGGACGTCTCGATGCCCGACATCCAGCGTTACGCCTCCGGCCCCTCCTCCGATTGTTTCCACCTGCGGCAGCGGGTGCGCCGCTACGTGCTCCACAGCCCCGGATGCTTCGCGCCGTACTGCGAGACCGTGTATCCCGGCAGCGGCCTCGAATTCCTGCAGCTGTTCCTTGGGTCGCTGACCGACAGCGATCGGTGGAACCACAAGTTCTACAACCGGTTCCTCGCTGCGAGGCATCCCAGGTTCTTCGCCAACCTGCCGTGGCAGGGCACCGGCAGAGGGCTGAGCGAATCGCCGCACGTCCGCGCGGTGCGCGACCTTCAGCGGCGGTGCCGCCGGCTGCTGCGGATGCCCAGACGGAAGACGCCGGCCAATCAGTGGTTCGTCAACTATCCCGCCGCCGTCCGTCAGCAACGGGTGTGCGAACGTCTGCTCGGCCAGGACTTGCTGGTCGACGA
>JALZOC010000619.1 GCA_030857365.1 Acidobacteriota bacterium | reverse complement strand
CTCCGGAACCCAGGGCGCCAGGTACTCGGCGATCACGCGCCAGACGCCTTCCCGCGCCGGATGCTCGGTGAGGTGCACGTCGTGATAGGTCGACGCCCCGCTCATGCGTCCCGCCAGACGTCCGGGAGGTTCCTGGCAATCTCGATGGCGTCGAACCGCGGCGTCGCCCGCGGTCCGTGACGGCGCACCCACGACGCCATTTCGCGCAGGCCGTCCCGCAGGCTGGTCTCTGGCGTGGCGCCGAACACCTCACGGATCCGGTGATGCGACGAATGCGCGTGCGCGGCCTCGATCCTCGCCGGAAGGTGCTGCACCGCGGGCTCGACGCCCATCGCGTGCGCAACCTCACGCGCCAGCTCGTTGAGCGAGTAAGGCCGGTCGGCCCCGATGTTGAACACCTGGTTCCAGGCGCCGGGCACTTCGAGGCACCCCCCGATCACCGGCGCCACGTCGTCGATATAGCTGAAGGCCCGGGTTTGAGACCCGTCGCCGAAGATCGTCATGCGGCGTCCCTGCAGGATCTGGTTCATGAAGATCCCGATCACGTTGCGGTACCGGTCGGCGACGTTCTGGCGCGGCCCGTAGACGTTGTGCGGGCGGAAGATGACGTAGTCGAGGCCGAACATCGCGCGGGACGCCTCGAGCTCCTGTTCCACGGCGAGCTTGGCAATGCCGTACGGATCATCCGGATGCGGAAGGGTTTCCTCCGTCATGGGCAGCAGGGGACTGGCGCCGTAGACGGCGATCGACGATGTGAAGACGAAACCCCTGACGCCGGTGTTCACGGATGCGTTGATCAGGTTGACGCTGCCGATCAGGTTGTTCGTGTAGTTGAACCGCTTGATGAAGTGGCTGAGCACTTCGGCCGCATACGCCGCGAGATGAAACACGTACTCGAAGGGCTTTCTGGCGAAGAGCGCATCGACCGCCGCGGCGTCGGCCACGCTGCCCCGCACGAACGTCGCGCCTTCCGGGAGGTTGACCTCGGCGCCACCGCTGAGGTCGTCGAGGACCACCACGTCGTGTCCGCGCGCGATCAGCGCGTCCGCGACGTGCGACCCGATGAAACCGGCACCACCCGTTACCAGGACGTCAGCCACCGGTCCACACTATATCCTCTCGCCCGTGATCAGCATCAAGACGCCGCTGACCAAGCTTTCAGGCTTCAAGGCGGCGCGAAGAGAAGCCCCAGCACAGGAAGAATCATCACAATGGAAAAGGCAATGGCTAGCGTCCAACCAAGCCATGGCTTCCCACGATGATTGACCCAGAAGAAGAGGACGACTGAGAACAGAAGTGACTGCAGGAGGACTTCCCACAGACCGAGGATCTGAGCCAGCGGCGGAATGATCGTGTAGATCAGCCCCTCCACAGAGCCCGGAGCGGGCCCGAATGTGGAGAAGACTCCAAGAGCCAGCAGGAGCCACCACAGCGCCAGCCAGCCACGGCTTCGGGCAAAGAGGACGTTGCGCAAGGGATAGAACGCCAGGGCAAAGATGACGCCGCGGACGGGTTGGAACAAAGGACCCGCCATCACCCAGGGATCGGTCGTGGGCCGCATGAAGTAGGACAACGGGGGTTGCGAAAAAGCTTTTTCGTATCCTCCAAGCGTGTACGCGAGGAGTCCCGCGACGAATAGGTAATCGTATGAACGATGACGGTCTTGAGAGTCAGAACCGGCAAGCTGAGTCGCCTGTCTTTCAGCTCGTCACTCATTCGTCCTCCCAACGCCCGACCACTGAGCAGCCGCCCTTCCTGTACGTGCTCCATTTGAACGCCGCGGGCGTCACGCGCCTGTCGGGCGGCGGTCAGCAGCCGCGCGAGTAGAACCAGATAGACCGTTCGCCTGATTTGGCATGCGATGGTACCCACCCTCGGTCGACGACTGTCGGTTCGGTGTCTGAGCCGCAACGACCGTCGCTCATGACCTCCACGTAGAACCACAACTGGCCACGCAGTCTCGTTGACCTGATGACTCGGACGTGAGTGTCCGGCTCCGTCGCTGTCGGGCGCGCCGCCCTTCCAGGTTTGCCGGCGGCCTCAGCCAGCCGTCCGTCCCATCCACCTGTCAGATAGGTCAACCTGTCGACGAACAAACGCTCGAGCGGGTAGAACGTGTCTCGCGGAGTGCTCCGCACCCAGGCGGCTCCATCGGTAAGACCGCCTCTGGCCTGGCGTAGAGCGGCACGTCCGCCGGCGTAAAGGGGACGCACGGACCGTGGCCAAAGGCCTCTGGT
Source organism: Acidobacteriota bacterium (assembly GCA_030857365.1). GTDB lineage: Bacteria > Acidobacteriota > Vicinamibacteria > Vicinamibacterales > 2-12-FULL-66-21 > JALZOC01. The sequence continues at coordinate 587 of JALZOC010000619.1, read as the reverse complement.
AGCGCCAATAGACCGATGACTCGCTCCTGCGCCTGAGCCAGTGACGCGCACGCGAGGAGGCAAGCAGCCAGGAGCGTGCACTTCATAATGCGATCCCTCTGACGAGGTCGGCCGAACCTACTGCCCTTCAACGACGGCGGCTCACGATCGCATCGGCCGCCGTCGGCTGGTTAGCAGGCGGTTACGGGCCGCCCGGCGCACCGTCTACACCGGCCTGCCGCTCGGCCTCGCGCCGAATCCCGCGGAGCATGGCGCGGCGAATCAGCGCGCTGCCCGGTCGCACGACGAGCCAGTATGCCCGGAACTTCACTCGCGCATCTGGCGCGCACCAAACGCGTGTCTCGGTGCGGAGTTCGCTCCGGCCGTCGGCCCGCGCCGCGACGGTGAAGTTCCAGCCAGCGAGAGCGTAGCCCACGGGCGGCCCGGCCGCGAAGTGGGCGGCCGTCACGTCTGCGCAGAGCCCGCCTCGCGCCGTCCAGAACTTCCCGAGTAGCCCAATAATGAGTTCTTCAGGCGCCCGTTCCGCCACGACCCGGAATCCGGCACGCTCGAAGTCGGTCAGGCGCAGGCCGCGGGCCCGATCGGAG
>JALZOC010000618.1 GCA_030857365.1 Acidobacteriota bacterium | reverse complement strand
CGACACGCATTCGGAGAACGGCTGCGGCGCCAGCGCGAGAAGCAGCATGTGACCCTCGACCAGATCGCCGCCTCGACGAAGGTGGCCGCTTCGCTCTTCGCGGGCCTCGAGAAGGGCGACTGCTCCCGCTGGCCGGGCGGCATGTATAACCGGTCCTTCATCCGCGCCTATGCTGCGGCTGTCCGGCTCGATCCGGACGACACCGCGGCGGAGTTCGCGGAGTACTACAACGCGGCCGCAGACTCCCCCGCGACCGGCCATCCCGCCGCGCCCCGACAGGCCGGCGCCGCGACGCCTTTTGCCCTGAGGCTCACACTCGAGGTGGATCCCGAAGACCTCCGCCGGCGGATGGCACGCCGCGCGATTCTTGCCGTCGGCGACATCCTCGCAGTCGCCGCCGTGGCCGCGCTCGTGGCGCTCACGGCAGGCGTCTCGTACTGGTCGGCCCTCGCGGCCTTCAGCATCATGTACCAGGTATCGGTGCGTCTGCTGTCCGGCGTCTCCCCGGCAGAACGGCTGCTGTCTCGCAGGCGCCTTGCCGCTCTCACCGAGCCCGGGCAACAGGCGGCCGACGACGCCCCGGTCGGCGGCACTGCAAGCACCGTCGCGTAGATCGTTCCGTGAGCCCGCCCAAAGGTTGGCGGATGGAGCGGCGCGCGCTATCGCCCGCCCACACTCGTGTAGGACGGCACGGAGGACGCGCGCGTGCTCTCGACGGCGACGGCTGCGAAGAACAACACAACGAGCAAAAATCCAAGCGCCGCGCCAACTGTCCGGGTCATTTCAAGTCTCCGAGGGGAACACAGGGGAATGTGCAACCCTCGTACCGGCACAGCTTGTACGCAATGCAACGGGTTACTTCGACATTTCTCCCGCCCGTGCCCCCCCTCCGATCACGATTCCGGGGGGCGCCTGACACAATCGGTCGCTAGGCCCGTCACCAGTCTGCCCCGTGGCGCGAAGCCCCTGTGATTAGAATTCGGAGATGCCCGCCTTCCGCCAGCTCCGGCTCCGTGTGCTCGAGGCGCTCGACGAGCGCGTCAAGCAGTTCAGGACTCGCGAGGATCTCTACCCGCTCCGCGTGCCCCGGGAGCCCCTCGTTCTCGAGGATGTCGTCCTTCACGCCCTGAACGACGACCATTTCGGCTTCGATCACGCGGCACTTCGATCGCGCACGCTCCTCACCCTCGACTGGGACGATGCGCGGTGGGAGGCGTGGGGCATCACCCTTCCGTCGCGCGTGAAGCTGTATTGCGACTCCGATGCTCACGAAACGCGCATCCTCGCCTCCGGCGGTCCCAATGCCGGCATCGAGTCCGACCGGTTGTTCCTGGGTCTGCTGTCGGAATCGGCGGGCGAGGCGTTCGGCATAGAGTTGGCCGGCGGCGCGCCGGCGCGCGTCGCCTCACGACTGGGGGACCGCGAGTTCCTCGTGGACTTCTTCGTGAACCTGTTCGAAGTCTCGCACGCCGAGGATTCAGTCCGGGGGGGCCTGCCGGCTGATCTGAAGTTCACTTCCGGGGGGGATGGGGGTACGGACTTCCGGCGGGACGTGGAACGCTGGCTGGAAATCGTGATGCGTTGAGGCGTTCGGCAATCGGTGCGGACTGAAAAGAAAGGGCCCGGCTCGAAGCCGCCGGGCCCTGGCGAAGTGTTACGCGATGCCGGGCTTCTTGGATGGCTGTCCCGCGCCGCCAGTCTGCTGGCCCTGGCTGCCTTGCGAGGGACCCTGCGAGCCGGGCCGGTTTCCCGGTCCACCTGCCTGACCCGCCTGCTGACCGCCTGCCTGCGCCCCTGAATTTCCCGGCGTCGAGGACTGTCCCTGGCCGCCGGACTGTTGCTGCCCCTGGGAGCCGGATTGCGTCTGATCGCCCGTGATCAATCCGACCGCGCTCGTGGCGGCGTCCTTCGCCTGGTTCACTTTCTCCCGGACCGTCTCCTGAACGCCTTCGATGGCGTTGTCGCGGGCCTCGCCCATGTACTCGTTCTCGATCTCGGTCTGCGGAAGCGCCATACCGACGATCAGCCCGAGCACTGCTGACGCCGCTCCCATCATGAGCGGGTTCTGCTGCCACGCACGCTGCAGTTTTCGCTGCGCGCCGCGGGTGGTCTGCTGCGCGCGGCGCGTGTAGTCCTGCGCCGTTCGACCCAGTTCGCTCCCCATCTGGCCGGTCGACGACCGGTAGTCACCGCCGAAGTCCCGCCTGCCGGCGTAATCGGCCGTGCCGGAGGAATCACCGCGCACTCCGGACGTCAGGTCGGGAGTGTAGGCCGCCGCGGTTTCGTATCCGCCCTGGCCCGGGTACCCGGCTTCGCCGAAGCCCGCATCGCCGAACCCGGACTCGGCCGTGTAGCCGCTCTGCACCGTGTAGCCGGTATGACCGGTGCCGCCGCGATAGAAGCGATCGCCGTCGCTGTACGGGGCAAGCCGCCGCCAGTCGCGTGAGGTCCTGCCGGTCCGGTAGCGGTTCTGGGCGCGCCCCTCTCGCCCACCGAGCGCGAGCCAGGTGAGACCCGCGATCCCGATGCCGATCATCGCGGTCGGAATCGGATTCGCCCGCACGTACTGGATCGGTTCTGAGTCGGCCACGTCGCGCGCGTAACCGGCAACCGCCTCCGACGTGTCTTCGGCCGCGTTCTTGACCGTGGCCTTCACGCTCTCGGCCGCATTCGACGCAATGTTGCCGGGGCGAAGACGGTCCTGGATGGCGTTGACCGTCTCGGTCATCTCGCCACGCGTCTGCTCGATTTCGGCCCGGATCTCGCGCGTGCGCTCCTCGGTCGGCGCGTCCATGGACGAGGCAGAGGTCGAGAGATTGCGCGTC
>JALZOC010000617.1 GCA_030857365.1 Acidobacteriota bacterium | reverse complement strand
GTCCGGAGATCCTTCTCGAACGCCTCGAGCAGGCGCTGCGCGAGCGCCGGCGACGACACGGCGACGTTCAGCTCGTCGTTCAGTTCGAGTGAACGATTGTCGAAGTTGGCGGACCCGAACATGCTCCAGGCGCCGTCGACGATGAATGTCTTCGTGTGCATCATCGTGGGTTGATACTCGTATATCTCGATGCCCTGTTTCAGCAGCGGGTCGTATCCCTCACGCGACGCGTACTTGACGGGCATCGCATCGGTGAGGTCCCCTTCGACGAGAATGCGGATCTTCACGCCGCGCGCAACCGCGTCCTGGAAGGCCCAGCGGCTCGATTCGTCGGTGATGAAGTAGGGTGTCGTGATGTCGACGGACCGGCGTGCGGACGCAATCGCCAGGAGGTACAGGCGCTTCAAGTCGTTGCTCCCCCCCGTCGGCGAGCTCCGGATCACGATCGAGGCGCCCCCGGTGTGCGGTTCCGCCACGACGTCATCCAGCTCCGGCGTGACCTCGCCGGCGGTTTCGATGAAGTTCTCGTAGAACCCGGCCTCAACGAGCCGTACGATCGGGCCGCGCATGCGCACCTGGGTGTCGCGCCAGTGATCCCGGTCCTGTGCGTCGCCGAGCCAGTGGTCCGCGATCCCGACCCCGCCGCTGAAGCCGATCTCGCCGTCCACCACGAGGATCTTGCGGTGCGTGCGGTAGTTGAACTCCTCGAGGGAGTACCACGTCGGCGCGTTGAACTGCGCCAGCCGGCCGCCAGCCGCCGTCAGCCGCGCGATATGCGTCTCGTCCATCCCGCTGCCGCCGACCGAGTCGACCACGAGGTTGACCCGCACCCCTCGCCGTGCGGCGGCTTCGAGCGCCGAGGTGAATTGATCCGCAACCGTGCCGGACTCGTAAATGTAAGTTTCGAAACTGATACGCCGCCTGGCGCCGCGGATGGCCTCGAGCATCGCGGGGAAGATTTGATCGCCGTTCGTGAGCACGTCGTAGTCGTTGCCGCGCGTCAGTGCGGCGCCGGCAAGCGCCGCCATGTAGGCGGCGTGGCGGGGTTCTTCCACCCCGACGGCGCTGCGCACCTTCAGCGTGACCTGGTCCTGCGCCAGCATCAGGAACATCGCGATGAGCGCGGCGGCGATGAAGAGTACGAAGAACGCTTTGCCGATTGCGGACCTGGGCATTCGAGCGGCGGGTGCAATATCAGGGCCGTTCACGTTTTTTGCCCCATTTGCGGATGCGGGACACTACACTCCCGGCATTGACGACAGGAGGAACCACACGTGAATCGACGAACGTTTCTCAGAGCACTTGCAGCCGCCCCGGCGGTCGGACTGTTCAATCCGTTCGACGCCGCAGCGGCCTTGCCGAAGGCGACAATCAGGAGGGTGCGCATCTACCGGCCGCCGAATCTGAACCCGTTGTTCAACCAGAGCAACATGGTCGTGACCGTCGAGACCGACATCGGGATCACGGGCATCGGGGAAGGAGGGGCCAAAGACACGCTGGAACAATGCGCGGGAACGCTCATCGGGAAGAACCCGTTCCGCACCGACGCACTCTGGCAGGAGGCCTACATCGCGTGGTTCTATCCTCCGGGCCGCGAGAAGGTCCATGCGCTCGGGGCCCTCGACCTCGCGTTGTGGGACATCAAGGGAAAGGCGCTGAACGTCCCGATTCACGAGCTGCTCGGCGGAACCGCGCGCGATTACTGCGAGTGCTACGCCACCGGCGGCGCCACACCGCCAGGACTTTCTCCGGGCACCCGCGCCAGCCTGAAAGAACGCGCGAAGGCCACGATGGAGGCGGGGTACCGGGCCTTCCGGATGGGGGCCGGGGACGCGCCGATCGGCGGCGTCTACGACACGCGGTCGGTCGTCCGGCGAATCGCCCAGGACTGCAGGGACGTGCGCGAGGCGGTGGGCCCCGACGGCAACTGGTGCATCGATCTGCATCAGCGATTCGACCTGAACGATGCGCTCCGCGTGTGCCGCGCGATGGAGGAATATGAGCCCTTCTTCGTCGAAGACCCGGTCCGCGACGAGAACGCGCTCCAGGACATCCCGAAGCTGCGGAAGATGACGACGGTCCCGTTGACGCACGGCGAGGAGTGGGGCCTGAAGTGGGACTTCAACAGGCTCGTGGAGAACCACGACGTGGACTTCATACGCTCGACCCTGCCGAACATCGGCGGCATCACGGAGATGATGAAGGCGGCCGCGATCTGTGAAACGCACGCGGTCGGGATAGTCCCGCACTTCACCGGGCCAATCGCCACGGCCGGCCTCGTCAACTGCCTCTCGACGTTTTCGGGACCGGTGCTGATGGAGTACAACTACGGCGGCCGCCCGATCGACTATCTGCCGGAGTGCCTCGACTTCAAGAACGGCAAGGCCTACACGAACACGCGGCCGGGCCTGGGGGTCACGCCGGAGATGAAGCTGCTGACCCTCATCGGCGAGGTCACCGAGCCGGGCCGGCGCAACATCTACACGCGGCCGGACGGCTCGCTCACACATTGGTAGTTGCCTGTCGCGTGCGACGTGCGACGGAGTCTTTCAAATGAAGAGAGCCTGGATTCACCTGTTCGCCTGGCTCACGGCAGTCATCATCGTGTCGGGAGGCTGCGGCCGTTCGTCGGCGTACCCGAGCCGTCCGATCACCATGGTCGTGCCGTGGGCCGCTGGCGGCGGCACGGACGCGGTCGCGCGCGTGATCGCCAGCCTGCTCGAGAAGGAGCTCGGAAAACCCGTCAACGTCGTGAACCGCACGGGCGGCAGCGGCGTCGTGGGGCACCAGGCGATTGCCGGCGCACTCCCGGATGGCTACACCATC
>JALZOC010000616.1 GCA_030857365.1 Acidobacteriota bacterium | reverse complement strand
GTTCAAGGATCTGTTCGCGAGCGTCATCGGCGGCGCGCATGACGGCCTGGCCGACCGTATAGATGATCTTGCTGCCGCCGCTGCCACCCGCGTATGGCGAGTTGGAGCTGTCCGACCCAACCACCCGCACCAGTTCGTAGTCGACGCCGAGTGTCTCGGCGACGATCATTCGGAAGGTCGTGAACGTCCCGCTGATATCGACCGCTCCGACGACGACGTTGATGATTCCGGACGCATCGACGTGACAGAGTGCCGCCGCAGGCTCCAAGCCGCCGCGCCAGCCGCCGACCGCGACACCGATCCCTTCGCGGAACCGTCCGTTCGTCGCCGAGCCGCCTGCCGTGCGCTTCTGCCAGAGTGCGTGTTCGTTCAACCGCTCCAGGCAGTTTTTCAGGCCGATGAGCGGCCATGCCTTGCCATCAGGGCGCGGATCGCCCTCGCCCGGGACGTTCATGAGGCGGAATGCGATCGGGTCCAGTCCAAGCCGTCCGGCCAAATCATCCATCACTGACTCGACCGCGAAGCTGGCCTGTGGGTTGCCGGGAGCACGGTACGCGCCCGGGCCGAGACGGTTGGTCATCACCTCGTACCCCTGGATGTCGAGGTTTGGGAAATGGTAGCAGCCAGCCACCGCGAACGCGGCCCCGGCCATCGGTGAGTTCGGGTACGCGCCGGTGTCGAAGATCACGCGCGACTGAACCGCCGTGACCTTGCCGTCACGCCGTGCGCCGATCCGCACCTCGATTCGTCCGGCGGGAGTTGGATTGGCGGCCAGCATGTCCTCACTGCGCGTGAAGGCGAGGCGGACTGGTCGCCTGCTGACGATTGCAGCGGCCGCTGTCAGTGGCTCGATCAGGCCGAACTTGCCACCGAAGCCGCCACCGACCGGCATCGCAACGACCCGCACCTGCTCTTCGGCGAGTCCGAGCGTCTGGGCGATGACCTGGCGCGTCCGGAACAGTCCCTGGGTACTGGCGTGGATAGTCACGCCACCCATGCCATCCGGCACGGCGACGCACGTCTGCGGTTCAAGATAGCCCTGGTGGACCCAGGCGGTCTCGAACGTCCCTTCAGCAATGGCATCCGCTTCAGCGAAACCTGCCTGGACATTCCCCATCTCCAGATGTGTCTGACCGCTGACATTGGCGGAGAGGCGCTCGCTGGTCTCCTCCGCCGCACCACTCGCGCCGACACCGTGCATCGCCGCCTCAGCCGCGTCTTCGCTCGCCTTCGTCAGCACGCGCGTGAGCGGGCTGTCGGGGGCCATCGCCGCCTCAATGTCGAGGACGATTGGGAGCTCCTCGTACGAGACCTCGACGAGTTCTGCCGCCGTAGTGGCGGCGGATTCCGTTTCGGCGAGCACCAGCGCGACCGGCTGTCCAGCGTAGACGATCTCCTCACGCGCCAGTGACTCATGAGCGCGCGGCGGACCACCCTCTGCGACGAAGGGCAGATCGGCGGCGGTCAGGACGGCAACGACGCCGGGGATCTCGCGCGCGGACGTGCTGTCGATCCCGATCAGTCGCGCATGCGCAGCCACACTCAGCACCGGGCGAGCGTGCAGCAAGCCTGCTAACGCGAGGTCTCCGGCGAATCGCTCCTGCCCTGTCAGCTTCGCCGGCGCATCCGCGCGCGGCATCGGCTGGCCGATTACTCGTTGCTCGCTTATGACCATGTGTCGTACTCCCGCTCTTCCGGTTCGATCCATTCAGGTCGGTTATAGCACGCTTATCCGTATCTGGAAGTTCCGGCGTCGTCGGCAGGCCGCATGTGCTGAACATCTGGAAGTAATGGTGACGCTTGCGAGGATGCGGCGTCCACGGCATGTAGCTGGACGTTACGATGGAGCCGCACGATCGGATGTCCCGCGCTGGAGCGCGACCGTGGCAAGATACACGATCCCGCCGGCGGCCATGATCCAACCGTTGACCGTGAATACCACCCCAACACTCCAGATCTCGGCGACGATGCCGAGCAGGAGTGGGGCGAGGATGCCGCCGATGCTGCTGGCGGCGGAGTAGAGGCCGACGGCTGCGCCGCGGTACGCCGGTTCGGTGTGGTCGGCGACCCAGGTCTGGCCGGCGACGAGATAGCCACCGAAGGCGAGACCGTCGATGCCGAGCAGGACGGCCAGCCAGAGTGTGCTCGTCGTCTGGGCGATCCCGAACATGACGACGACCTGCAACACGAGCGCGCCGAGCAGGATTGGCTGGCTGCCGACGCGGCGGGTGATGATGCTATTGGGGATGCGGCCCGCTGCTGAGACGAACGCGCGGACGGCGAACAGTGTCCCGATCGTTGCTTCGGAGATGCCAGCATTCCTGGCGTAGAGCGGCAGAAAGGTCGAGATCGCTCCAGCGAAGGTGAAGCTGACGAGTAAGTTCCCGGCGCTGACCAGCGTCAGGTCGCGACGGCGCAGGAGCAGGCCGAGTTGACCGATCCACGCGCCCCGGCTGACCGCTACTCTCCGTGGCGGTTCGTGCAGCAGCCGCCGGATCATCAGTGCACCGAGCAGGGAGAGAACGACGGCGACTGCATAGGACGTGCGCGCATCCCAAGTCTCCGCGATCTGTCCACCGAGGATTGGGCCGACCGTGAAGCCCAGCCCCATCGCCGTCGTGTATGAGCCGAAGGCGACCGCTCGCTGGCCGGGCGATGTGATATCCCCCAGGTAGGCCGCGCCGATCTGAAACGTCGCGACGACGGCGACACCTTGCAGCACCCGCCCCAGGCCGAGCAGCCACGCACCGTCTGCCAATGCGTAGGCGGCCATCGAACCGGCGAACGCGAGCAGACCGAGCGTCAGAATTCGCGTTCGCCCGATCCGGTCCGACA
>JALZOC010000615.1 GCA_030857365.1 Acidobacteriota bacterium | reverse complement strand
CCGCCACCCCCTGTGCGGCCGCCGTCCGCTGCCGCCGCGACGGTGAAGGCTGTTGAGGCGCGCCACGAGCAGGCGAGATCCTCGGCGCCGGCCGCTGGCGACCCGATGCCCGACGTGCAGGCGGTCGCCCCCGAGCTGCTGAAGGACGCGTTTCTCACCGAGGTCCGCAGGTCCAAGAAGTTCTTCTACGGCACCGTTGTCGCGCAGGCGCAGCGGATCGACATCGAGGGGGACCGCGTGGTCTTCACGTTCACTCCGCAGCACCGCGCGCTGCGGGTGCAGCTGGATCAGTCGCGCACGTGGCTCGACGCGCTCGCCTCGCAGCTCTCCGGCCGGAGAATGACCGTCGTGTCCGCCGAAAGCTCCAGCGCGTCCCCGGGCACGTCGCCCCCTCCCGCCGCCGGCGGCGCGCCGGAGAAGGACCGCCAGTCGGAGCTGCGGCAGCAGGCGCTCGCCGACTCGAGCGTCCAGGCGATGCTCGACGTCTTTGCGGCTGAAATCAAAGACGTCGAAGAAATGTGAAGGCAATCGGGTTTTCCCTGCAGAATTGAGGTCCGACATGAATATCCAGGCAATGATGAAACAGGCCCAGCAGATGCAGGAGAAGCTGCAGAAGCAGATGGCCGACATGCGCGTCGAGGCGACGGCGGGCGGCGGCATGGTGTCGGTCGTCATCAACGGCGCCAAGCAGGTGCAGTCACTGAAGCTCGACCCCGAGGCGGTGTCGAAAGACGATGTCGAGATGCTGCAGGACCTCATCCTCGCGGCGTTGAACGATGCGTACCGGAAGGCGGACGAGGAGTTGTCGAAGCAGATGGGGGGGATGATGGGCGGCATGAAGATCCCCGGCCTGTTCTGATGGCGCGACCCGATCCGCTTTCGAAGCTCGTCGAACAGCTTCAGCGCCTGCCCGGCATCGGCGCCAAAAGCGCCCAGCGGCTCGCGTTTCACGTGCTCAAGACGCCTCGCGAGGAAGTCGACAGGCTCGCCGACGCGATGCGCGACGTGAAGGACCGGGTCACCTACTGCACCGTCTGCAGCAACATCACCGACGTCGATCCCTGCTTCTACTGCACCGATTCAACCCGCGACGCGCGCATCATCTGCGTCGTGGAGGAACCGGAGAACGTGGCGGCTGTCGAGAAGACGCGCGACTTCAAGGGGCTGTACCACGTGCTGATGGGGGCTTTGTCGCCGCTCCACGGGGTCGGGCCGGACGACCTGAAGATTCGGCCGCTCCTGACGCGCGTCGGCGCGGGTACGGTGCAGGAGGTCATTCTCGCGACCAATCCGAACGTGGAAGGCGAAGCGACAGCGATCTACCTTGCCAGGCTGCTGAAGCCCCTTGGCGTTCGCGTGACGCGGATTGCGATGGGAGTGCCGGTAGGGAGCGACCTCGAGTACGCGGACGAGGTGACCATGCAGCGGGCGATGGAAGGCCGCCGGGAAATCTGAGCGGCCGCCGTTCTCAGGAGGCCAGCGATTCTTCGGCGGAGCCGGCCAGCAGGTGCCGCAGCTTCAGGACCAGACTCACCCAGTAGATGTTGGCGCCCAGTGCCGCGAGCAGGACGATCCCCGGCAGCGCATCGAGCAGCGCGAACGCCATGATCCCGTAGGGCATGGCCGCGCGCGTCGCGACGAACGAGACGTTCCAGATGAGGCGCGACCAGAGAGTCGGGTCCGCCTGGAACCGCTCCCGCGCGATCGTGTGCAGCCTCTCCGGCTGCCCTGCGGTGATTCGTGTCCGGAGGTAAATCAGCAGCGCGAAGGTGAGCAGCGTGCCCCCGAGTGCCACCCCGCCAGCCCAGTAGAACGCCTCCGTGCCGGTGCTGCGGACCGCGCCAATCGTCAGTCCGATGAAGATGGCGATGTAATACGAGTAATCGCCGAACGTCTCGATCCAGCACCCGAGCGCCGATTCCTGGTACTTCAGCCGCGCGATCTCGCCATCGCAGCCGTCGAGCACGCTCGCGGCCAGCGAGAGGAACGCGCCGAGGACACCCGACCAGTAGTGGCCGTTGCTGAACAGCCAGGCGGAATAGAAGCCAACCGCGACGAGCGTGACGGACAGCTGATTGGCCGTCAGCGGCGTCCGCAGCAGCGCGATGCTGATCGGCAGCGACATCCGCCGGTTGAACTGGGCGACGGTCGCATCGGTATCCTTGTAGCTTGCGCGGCGAATCGTGCGCTCGGCGCCGTCCAGATCCGCGGGCACCACGATCCGGAGCGCGAGACGTCCCGCGCCCTCGGAGACGTCCGTTCCCGATGGGAAGGAGAGTGCGCGCCCGCGCCGCTCCGCCAGTGTGGCGAGCAGGTCGGCCGGGCTTGACGCGGCAGCCGCGGTGAGCCGTACGACCCCACTGACCCGCCAGTCCGGTCCGGCCGGGACGTCGCGCGTCGCGTCTCCGGCCACAGGGATGTCGCGCGCGTCGCCCAGCAGCGCGCTCGAGACGACCGTTCCGGCCCCGATGGCCGTGACGGGGTCATCCGGGCCCAGCGTTGACAGCGCCACCCGCCACTCCTCTTCGTTCGTCGCGATCGAGATATCGCCGCCGAGCGTCGCGGCCAGGCGGCGCAGCCGCTGCTCCTCCCTCGGGGCGCCCCATCCGGCTCCGTTCCCGGCGTCCTGCGGAAGCCACAGGATCATGCGGCTGTAGCCCGTCCGGCGCCCTGCACGGAGCACGCGCTCGGCAATCGGCAGCCCCGCGAGCCTTGTCGAGGGAGCCACGATGACCGCGGGATCGGCAGGGAGGTAGAGCAGCGCCGTCCTCTGGGTCGGCAAGGGAGCGTGCGACCGCGCCGAATCATGAGGCGCCCGGCGGGCGCGGCGCGGGTA
>JALZOC010000614.1 GCA_030857365.1 Acidobacteriota bacterium | reverse complement strand
CGCGAGTTGGAGGGTGGCGGACGTAACGCCGCCAGCGCTGGCTGTTCCCTGGGTGCGCCCGGGGAGATATTCGAAGCCGCGGCTTGCCACGGCGCGGTACTCACCCGCCGGGATCTCGAACTCCAGGACGCCGGGCGAATAGGTGTAGACGTCGCCGTTCTGTCCGTCAAGCCATGATTGATGACCGAGCGCGAAGGCGGGGTGGCCGTCCTTATCGACGACACGGAGGCGGGCAGGTGCGGGATCGTCGACGCCCGTGATCTGCGTACGCACGGTCACACGCGTCGTCGCCGCCTTCCAGTCCCAGGAAGTCGGCGTGACCGGTTCGGCGACGCCACCCGCCGCTGCGATCCGCCACAGGCCGAACACGCCGTGCCGGTCGGCGCGGGAGAAGTAGATCGAGTCGCCCGGGCCCCACGCTGGCATGATCGGGTGCCCGCCACCAGAGACGATCTCGGTCATCGGTCCGCCCGAGACGTCCATCACCTGCAGTGCCCACTCGGTGCGGGACTGCACCGGGAGCGGCACGGCGAGACGACGGCCATCGGTCGACACGGCCGGCCGCGCCAGCGAGGCGATCGAGGCCAGCGCGAGCACGCGCCGCACCCCCGCGGCATCGATCACGGCAACCTCGTCGCCGCTCCCTCGCTTCGAGACATGGACCACCGACCCATCCGCGAGTGGCTGCGGGCGGAGGTCCAGCCCCCGCGCATCGGTGATGCGGCTCGTTGCGCCAGAGGCAAAGTCGAGCCGGTAGATCTCGAGATCCCCACCCTCGGCGGACGCGTAGTAGACCGCGTCTCCGCCGGGTGAGTACGCCGGATCGAGTTGTGCCGCCGGTCCACCCACGAGAACCGTTTCGGCTCCGGTCGAGAGGTCGATCTCGAGGATGTCGGTGTTGCGCGTGTCGTCGCGCACGAAGGCAATGCGCCGGCCGCCGGGGTGCCAGGCCGGTCGCGAGTCCAGGCCAGCGCTGCGCGTGACGCGCTGCGCCGGTCCACCCGCTGCATTCATCGTCCAGAGCCAGCCGCGCGCGGAGAAGGCAATCGTCGCACCGTCGGCGGACACCGCGGGATAGGTTGGGCCGACCGAGTAAGTGGGGAAGTCGTAGCCCTCAACGTAGACGTGATGCCCCTGGCCGATGCGCTGATAGCGGTTCGTCCACTGGGCCGAGAGTGGCAGTGCGCACGCGAGCAGGGCAACAGTGGCGGCGAGGCGCGAGCTGGTCATGAGGGAATGGTATGGATCCAGCGACGATGTCGTAGTTTCCAAGTTTGGAGCCTGTGGATAGGGCCATGAACGAGAACACGGATCTCACGGACCTGGACACGGATTACACAGGCCTTCAACGCGGACTTCACGGAAGGAAGGTGCGGCGTGCCGGCCGCGCGCCGCCGCACCCTTAGCGAAGTGCCCGCACCCTCAGCGTCAGCTCTTTTTGGTGCAGGTCTCCTCACCAACCGGCATCCACTTGCCGTTGACCTGGGCTTCCCACATGTGCTTCATGCCGGCCGCGCCGCTCTTCGTGAAGGTGTCGCGGCTCTTCATGGTCTGACCCCCCATGTGGCTGTCGCCTTCATAGACGAAAACGTCGCCCTTCCAGCCGCTGGATGTCGTCTGCGACCAGCCGCCCATGTTGTCGACCCACATCATGACGAATTGCTTCATGCCGGCGTCGTAGGTGGCGTGGAACCGGCCCTCGAACGGCGGCATGGTCGGCGAGGTGCCCTTTATGGTGCCGGCTTGGAAGTGGCCGTTCAGATCCTTGCGGACGACGACGTCGCCCGTCATGTCACCGGCCGGGCCCATCGGGCTTTCGAACATCTTGCCGCTGCAGGTCCACGTGCCGTCGAAATAGGCCAGCTGCGACATCTCGGCCGCCGGTTTTTGGGGTCCCTGTTGCGTCGATCCGGCCGCCGCGAACGACACCGCCAGGACACCAGCCACCGCCAGGCAATTAATGGAACAGGTAAGCATCAGACCCTCCTTTCAGGGTTGCCGCGACATCATACGCCAACACGAACCACTGGGGGTGGGGGCTGAAGGTCGGGCCTACGTCCGCCACTCTTCGCCTCTAACGCCCGGCTGTAGCGTGCAAACGCGCAGTGCCGGCCCTGATCGCGGCTACGACCCTTGCGACCTCGCGGGTGAACATCGCCGCGTCCTTGGCCTCCACGGCTTCCTGCAAAGCGGGGAAGGGCCAGGGCGCGTAGCCGGTCGTCAGGCCGGGACCGATCAGCATGTGCCGGAACCACGGACGGTTGGGCAGACCCTTGGCATCGAGGAACGCTGCTTCAACGGACGTCAACGCATCGTTGATCCGTCTCAGGGCGGCGGCATCGCCGTTCTTCATTGCCGCATCGGCAGCGCGATCGGCCGCCTCACCGGCGGCGCGGAGTTGATCGAGCGCGGTCAGCACCTGTGTGAAGTCCGCCGTGAAGGCCGGCTTGGCGCTCGCGCCGTCGTCAGACTGCGAGCGCGCCCGCCGGATCACGTCGCGGCGCATGTTGTCGAGATCGACCTGCAGATCCCGCGCATACGTCGCGTAACGGAGCGGGACGATGTCGGCGGTGGCGAGGCGCATGGCCATGACGCCCCAGAGCCGCGCGCCGGCGGCGTGGTAGAGGAACTCGGGATCGCCGTACTTCTCCATCCACCGGAAGTTGTCGTAGACCGAGTGGTAAACCCCGTAGCTGCCGTTGAAACCGAAGTCCCACGAGGGCACGCCGAGGTGATCGAGGAAGACGGTGTAGTCGGAGCCGGAGCCGAGCGGCGCGAGCCTGGCCGCAAACTTCGCGTCCTCCTTCGCGTTGACGTCGATTGGGGTCGCGCTGGCC
>JALZOC010000613.1 GCA_030857365.1 Acidobacteriota bacterium | reverse complement strand
ATCCGCGACCTTCCGCCCCGACTGCACCACGGGGGCCGGTCGGTCCTGGGGGTCCAGGGATTCCACGTTGTCCTCTTGCGCCTTTGGCTTTCGGCATCAATCCTCCTTCAGCAGCGAGACGATTTCTTCAACTTTGAGTCCGCGTCAAGGGCCGTCCACGTCCAGACCGAGCCAAGTCCCTGCTCCTTTTTCTCGGTGCCCAGGTTCTTGTCCTTGCCGCCGACGAACGACCAGATTTCATCCGCCTTGGGATGCAGGCGGAACGACCCGCAGCTGCATTTCCCTCGACCGTGCCTGCATCTTTTCGACTGTGGTTGCCATCGCTTGGCAGCACGAAGCCTGTGTATTCAGCTGCTCGTCCAGTTCTTTTACTTCACCGGACAACGCTCGCAAGACGGTGCCGCGTTCTGAACCCGACAACTCAGGTCCGACGCGATGTCTTGCGGCCCGTAGTTTTTCGATTCGACGCATTGTGTGACGCACCGACCGGACTTGCGCCTCGACTTGGGCGAGGAGATCAATTTGCTCCAGCGCGAGCCGCTCGGCCATTTCTTCTAAAATTCGCTTGACCGAGGCAGGGGAATCCTTGGGCATCGGGCGGGACACTCCAGAACGAGCCGGCGAAATTCCCCGGCTGGGTGGGTGAAATCATGCCTCCTGTCGCTTGATGGTGTCCAGTTTTTCGTGCCAGCTGTGCATGAAGCTGCTAGTCGGTGCGGGGGCGGGGGGGGGATTTCGCGCTACTCTACCTTCGATGAACGATGTACCTACCCGCCCTTCGGGTGGCGATTCAGATCTCTCCGACCACGCCGAGGACATCGTGAAGACGCTGCGCGAGCCGCTCGTCGTGCTCGACGGGCAGTTGCGCGTCAAGGCGGCCAGCGCCGCGTTTTACCGGGTGTTCGACGTCACGCCCGACAAGACCGTCGGCCGCCTCGTCTACGAACTCGGCGACGGGCAGTGGGACATCCCCGCCCTGCGGGCCAAGCTCGACGACCTGCTGCGCAACGGCCATTCGTCGTTCGACGATTTTTCGGTCGATCATGACTTCCCCGGGGTGGGGCAGCGCACGATGCTGCTCAACGCCCGCCGACTACCGGCGAGCGGCGAGACGAAGCTGATCCTGCTGGCGATCGACGACATCACCCCCCGGCGAAAGTCCGAGCGCCAACTGAGCGAGCAGGCACGCCTGCTGAACCTGAGCAACGACGTCATCATCGTCCGCGACGTCAACAACTGCATCACCTACTGGAACCACGGGGCTGAAGAGACCTTCGGTTACACCCGCGACGAGGCGGTCGGACGGAACCTGCACACGCTGTTGAAAACCGAGTTCGAACGCCCGTTCGAGGAACTGATCGCGGAGCTGCGCCGCGAGAGCCGAATGATCGGCGAGGTAATCCAGTACGCCAAGGACGGGCGGCGCGTCGTGATGCTTTGCCGGTGGTCGCTGGACCACGATGAACGAGGGAACCCCGCCTCGATTTTGACGACTGCCACGGACGTGACAGAACGGCGGGCGGCGGAGGAATTGATCGAAGTCTCCGAACTTCGCTACCGCCGGCTGTTCGAAGCCGCGCACGACGGCATCCTGATTCTCAACGTGAGCGATCGCAAGATCATCGACGTCAACCCGTTCATGCTCGGTCTGCTCGGCTACCCGCGCGAGCATTTCATCGGCAAGGAGATGTGGGAGATCGGCATCTTCAAGGACAAGGCCGAGAGCCAGGCCGCGATGCAGGCGCTGGATGAGAAGGGTTCGATCCGCTACGACGACAAGGACCTGGAAGACCGCAACGGCGGGCGGCACGCGGTGGAGATCGTCGCCAACGTTTACCAGGAAGACCATCACCCGGTCATTCAGGCCAACATCCGCGACTTCACCGAGCGCAAACGGGCGGAGGAAGAATTGCGCACGAGCGAGGAGCGATTCCGCTTGATCGTCTCGATCATCACGGATTTGCCGTGGACGACGGATGACGAGGGCGCGTTCGTCGTCCCGCAGCTCGCATGGGAGAAATTCACCGGTCAATCCTGGGAAGAACATCGCGGCTATGGCTGGGCCAACGCTTTGCACCCCGAGGATCGTGAAACAGTGAAAGAGATTTGGGAGGCCGCTTACCGGACGCGTTCACTCTATGAATCGCGCGGACGGCTCTGGCATGCGCGTTCGCAGCAATACCGTCACTTCGTCGCGCGGGCCGCACCGCTGTTCGATGCCAATGGCGACGTGCGCGCATGGGTCGGCGCTTGCACGGACTCCCACGACGCAGAAGCGTTGCGCGAGAGCGGGGAACGTTTCCGCACGGCCATCGGCGCGGTTAGCGGCATTATCTGGACCAACAATGGCGAGGGAAAGATGGAGGGCGAGCAGCCCGGCTGGAGCGCATTCACCGGCCAGTCCCGCGAAGAGTACGAAGGCTACGGCTGGTCGAAGGCGGTGCACCCCGAAGACGCACAACCGACGATCGACGCGTGGGCTCAGGCGGTGGCCGAGAAACGCACGTTCGTGTTCGAGCACCGCATCCGCCGCCGCGACGGCGAGTGGCGGGTGTGTTCGATCCGCGCGGTTCCCGTTTTCAATGCCAACGGGACGATCCGCGAATGGGTGGGAGTCCATACGGACATCACCGAGCAGGTCGCCGCCGAGGAGGATTTGCGCCGCGCCAAGGAAGTCGCCGAGGCCGCCAGCCGGGCAAAGGACGTGTTCCTTGCGACGCTCAGCCACGAGCTGCGCACGCCGCTGAACGCGATCCTGGGGTGGTCGACCCTCCTTCAAGGCAAGGGCACGAGTCCGGACGATTGGAATGAGGGGCTGGAGGTCATTCGGCGCAACTGC
>JALZOC010000612.1 GCA_030857365.1 Acidobacteriota bacterium | reverse complement strand
CTGCAGCGCGTTTACCGAGCCCGCGCGTCCGGAGATGTACATGAACGCCAGGTACACGCCGAGCCAGCCAAAGAGCACGTAGAAGTAGAAGGTCGGGTAGAGAAAGTTGTGCGGGTTGAGCGAGCCTTTTGCGAATGACAGCGTCCTGGCCATGATCGCGACTTCGTCCGGGTTGTACACCGCCGGCAGTCCGTACTGCAGCCCGACGACCCGCAAGGCGAGCGCCGCGGCGGCGATGAAGCACACGGCGATGAGCGCACCAGGGAACCGTGCTGGCGCTCGCATCCCGCCTCTCTGTACCGGCACGGAGGTCATTTCTTCGGCCGATCCAGGCCCGGGACCGCGTGGTCCCGCAGGTCGACCGACACGATCTCGCCCGCGAGCTCCGTCGTGTCCGGGGGGGACGCCAAAGGCGCTTTGCGGCGGTGCCGCCGGCGGAGCGCGTTCAATGCCCGCAACTCCTCCGGGTTGAAGAAGCGCGTCACGCCGAGCAGGGCAGCCGTCACGGAAATCACGATCAGGCCGCGCAGCGGCAGCCCAGCCCACGACGGAATGGGCGGGACTGCCGAGGCGGCGACGTAGGCAATCACGGCCGCGCCAACCGCGCGCAGCACTCTGCCGTACTCGTAGGCGACGGGGTAGAACCGCTGCGACAGTCCGTATGCGATACCCGCCTGCAGCGCATAGGCGGCGGCGTTGGCCCAGGCCGCACCGATGATGCCGAACCGTGGAATCAGCGCGAAGCACAGGCCGATATTGCATGCCGCTCCAATCGCCGTGCTCACGGGGTAATAACCCGTCCGGCTGGTGATGTTCAGCCCGATGGATGTCAACAGATAGACGCCGTAAAAGAAGACGCCGACGGCTGTCCACCTGACCACCCCGGCGGATCCGACATACTGGCCGCCGGTGACGATATCCAGGAGATCGAACGCGACAGCCGACAACCCGGCGGTCATCAGCGCGAGCGCGGCGACGCCGTACGTCGTGACCGTGCTGAACACCCTGGGCGCGTCCGGCTCGCGGGCGGTCGCATAGTAGAACGGCGCCCACGCGTATTCGAACGCCCCGAGTGCAATCTTCTGTATCAGCCCGAAGCTCACGCCCATCGAGTAGAAGCCCACGTCCTGCACCGTCAGGTACCGACCCAGCACGAACCGGTCCCCGACCGCCATGACCTGCAGCGCGAAGCCGTGGGGCACGCGGGGCAGCCCGAACGCGAGGGATTTGCGAAGCACCGCTGTCGAGAAGACGGGGCGCACGAGCGGTGCGAACCATCGCAGCATCACGAGCAGCAGCGCGCTGGTCACGAACACATCGGCGACGACGACGCCCAGGACTCCCAGGCCCATGCCCATCACGAACGCAAGCCGGAGGACGACCGTCGCGATCGAACGCGCAAGCGTGAGCGCGCTGAACTCGGCCGCGCGTTTCTGGAGCCGGAGGACGTGGAACGGGAGGAAGGTGAAGCCAATCGCAAACGTATTGAGCAGCACGAGCTGGAGAGCGAGTGTGTAGCCGGACGCACCGAGCAGCCGCTCGGAGACCAGCGGCGCCGCCCAGACGGACAGGACGAGCAGCAACCCGTTCACCGCGAGCAGGAAGAAGAAGAGCGTGCTGGACAGCCGCTGACGGTCGCGCTCGTCGTCGCAGTCGAACCAGTAGCGCATGAACGCGCCGTCCACCCCCCACCGGAAAAAGAGCTTCACCGGCGCTTCGATGCTCGCAAGGAGCGCAAGGACCCCGTAGTCCGCCGGTGTCAGGTACTCGACGTAGAAGCGGAGCAGGAGGAAGTTGATCGCCTGGATCGCGACGTCTCCGGCGCCGTAGATGGCGAGGTTCTTCGAGAGCTCGCGCAGCTTCTGACGCAACGGCTCAGGTTTTCCGGAAGGTCAGCAGATTCAGGAAGCACCAGCCCGGCACGGGGAGGAGACGGGAGAGCAGGCGGTGCAGCGGCTGCAGCGCGCGGGGGTGCCGGCGGATCCAGCGGGTGAGCACCGGCACCGTCGGAAATATCCCCTGGCGGGCCTCCAGCGCAAAGCCCGCCTGCCGCGCGAGCGCGATGTACTCGCCGGCCGGACGGTCCCCCGGATGCTTGTACTCCGAAGCGGTCCTGATGAGGCGTCCCTGCAGAACGAAGTGCACGCGGGACTGCAGGTGGGCGAGGTTGGGCACGGACACGAGGAGCTGCCCGCCAGGTCGCAGAACCCGCCACAGCTCCATCAGCGCGCGCGGCTGTTCTTCGAACGTCAGGTGTTCGAGAACGTCGAGGCACATCGCCCGATCGAAGCTGCCGTCGGCGTAAGGGAGCGCAGTGAGCGATCCAAGGCGGACGAGATCCGACGAATAGTTCGCGTCGATCCCCTCGACGTTGAGGCGGCCGGCATACTCTTGAACGAGGACGCCCTCGCCGCAGCCGGCATCGAGCACACGCTCGGCCGGGCCGGCGCTTTCGAGCCAGCGGCGGACGGCCTCGAGTTTCGCGAGATAGGTAGGGTAGTACTCCCAGTCGGGATCGGGCGTCCGATGGTAATCGCCGCGGGTGGCGTATTCGCCCCGGCGCACCACCGGTGGGCTGGCGGACATGGTCGCGCTGATTCTACTGCAACGGCGCACCCCGGCGAACGATGCTCAATCAGTCGGGACCGTCCGGCTCACTCCCCGGAGGGCGGACATTCGGGGGTTGCGCGCCGTAGGGCGTCTGCGGCTGTCCGCCGGGAGGCGCGGGCAGCATCCCGGGACGCGGTGAGGTCAGGACGGGCGGCTGCTGGCCGGGCCCCTGCGCGGGTACGTTCGGAAACGGGGGCCCGGGCTGGTTCACCATGGGCTGGGTCATCGG
>JALZOC010000611.1 GCA_030857365.1 Acidobacteriota bacterium | reverse complement strand
GCGGTGAACAACCCCCTGGACCCGAGTCCTTCCATCCGGAAACCGGAGTCCATCGGTTCGATCTGGAGCATCAGAAACACGACGAGTGCTATCGATGCGCTCACGATGGGTTCCTGCTTCAGCTGCCTCCCGAGATCGTAGGCGATCGCCAGGCAGGCAAAGACCGCCAGCATGCCGAACGTCGCCGTCACCGGAATCTGCAGCACCGGCAGATACGGCGCGACACGCGCCTCCCAGCCGCTCACCGGCAGGTACGCGACGATCAGGAACAGTCCGCCGACAATCGTCAGCGGGACGACGGCGACCATCCCGGCGCGGGTCGCCGAGAGATAGGTGTTCTCGCTCAGGGCGGTCAACGCCCGCGCGACGCGTGTGTGCGGCGATGGGGCCGACGCCACGCCGTCCCCGGTCACGCCGGCCGCTCGCCGGCGGCCGCAAGCGCACCGCGCTCCGCATGCACCTTCTCGAATGCGCACGCGATGTCGTCAATGTCCTCGTCCCCCCCGAGCAGCAGGTTCTGCCCGAGCCACAGACCCTGCTCGCGGCAGATCAGGTCGCTGTTCGGGCAGGCCGCCTTGCGGTAGTCGAGCGCCGCGGAGGCGTGCGGCAGGAACGGCCCGAACGCCTTGTGGCGGAACAGCGGCTGGTCCGGCAGCGAATACCCGTATCCCGTGGAGCACGGGATGCCCTCCGCCTCGAGGGCGGCGTGAACGCGGGCGCGAGACGCGCCGAACGCGGAGGACTCGATGCGGACCATGAAGAGGTGATGGCTGTGTCGCGTGCACTCGGCAGGCCGCGCCTGGAGGTGCACGCCCGGGAGCCCTCCGATTCTGGCGGCGAGGCGGCGGCCGTTGCGGTCGCGCGTGCTCGTCTGACTCTCCAGCCGATCGAGCTGGCAGTTGAGAATCGCTCCCTGGAACTCACCAAGGCGGTAATTGCCGGAGACGACATGATGCTCGTACCAGACTCCGCCAGGGACGCGACCGCAGTTGTGAATCGAGCGGCAGGCGTCGGCCAGCGCCGGGTCGTTGGTCGTGATGATGCCCCCCTCGCCCGATGTGAGGTTCTTGCTCGACTGGAACGAGAATGACGCGATGTGTCCCAGCGAGCCTGCCGGCCGGCCACGATGCGCGGCGCCGTGAGCGTGGGCGGCATCCTCGATCACGACAATTCCCCGCGGGGCCGCAAGCGCCGCGATCGCGTCCATGTCGGCGGGCTGGCCGGCGAAGTGCACCGGGATGATGGCCCGGGTCCGCGGTGTGATGGCCGCCTCGACGGCCGCCGGATCCAGGTTGAACGTCTCGAGGTTTACGTCGGCGAAGACGGGGACGGCATTGGCCTCGATCACTGCGGTCGCCGTGGAGACGAACGTGTAGGGCGGAACGATCACCTCGTCTTCGGCCCTGATCCCCGCCGCCAGCAGCGCGATGCGCAGCGACACCGTCCCGTTGACCACCGCGATCCCGTACCGGCATCCGTGCATGGCCGCGAAGCGCCCCTCGAACTCCGCAACCTCGGTGCCGTCCAGCCTTCCCCAGTTGCCGCTTCGAAGCACGCGCAGCAGGCGGTCCTCCTCCGCACGGCCGTAGACAGGCCATGCGGGAAACGGCCGCGTCCGGATGGGCAGCCCCCCGAGGAGGGCGAGTGGTGACGTCATAGTCGAATGCGATCCCGCGGGGCTGAAGCCCCGCGCTACGTACGGGACATTCGTCGCGCGCAGCTTCAGCTGCGCGTGTGGCACCCGCTACGTCAGCTTGATTCCCATATACACGACTTCGTCGTCGCCGGACCCCACCCGGATCAGCTCGCGGAATCCGAGGCCCGCGTAGAAGTCACGTGCCCGTGGATTCAGCGCACTCACGCCGAGATGCGCCCCTGGAGACCCGCGCCATCGCAGCGTATCCATCACCTGCTCGAGCATCCGGCGGCCGTACCCTTGACCCTGCGCGCGGGGCAGCAGGTCGATGTGCAGGTGCGACGGATACAGATCGTACGGCTCCGGGCAGAAGTAGTCCGGCCGGTGATAGCTCCGGTAGAGCCGCTGCACCGGCGTCCAGCGCGCCGGATCTCCATCCGGTTCGCGGAAGTGCGCGCACAGACGCGGCCGCCACTCCGCTTCATAACGCGCGTAGAAGGCATGTGAATCGAGCGCGCCGAGTGCATAGCCGCATATGCCCTCGACATCCTCGAGGACCAGGCTCAGCTCCGGCTCGAATGCGAGATAGGGGCCGACGAATATTCGCCCGAGGGCGTCGGGGTCCGCCCCGTACAAGGGTTCGCCGTCCTGCCCATGGTTGCCCGTCCTCAGACAGACATGGTACGCGCCTGGTTCGTCGCCCGGGCGGGCCGGTCGTATGCGGCACTCGCTCATGGCTCGAGTCTGTGCTCCGTCAGCGGCGGGGTGAAGCGCCCGTCCGGCCGCTGCACGAGCAGCCGCTGCAGGCGGGCCACGAAGCCGCCCCGAAAAGTGCCCGGCAGGTGGAAATCCGACGCAATCCCGGATGCCTCTCCCACAGCGCGTGCTGCGAACCGCTCCAGAAGATCCAGTTCCTCGCGCAGCTCCCACGTCCGCCGGCTGATCGCGTGAAACAGCGGCCGGCTGCAAAGCTCGGTCGTCGCTGCGCAGAACGCCCTGAGCCGCGTGGCCCGCGCCCGGAACGCCGCCGCCGCTTCCTGATCGTCGGCCGACGTCACCATCCTGGCGGCGGCGTCGTAGAGCGCCGACGCCTCGGGCCCTTCCTCATACGGGAGGTAGTAGCAGTCTCCGAAGAGCACCAGGTCGTCGAACGCCAGCGGACCGCGAACCGTCGTGAACGACGGCGCCCACTCCCGCATCGCGGAGAGGTAGGCG
>JALZOC010000610.1 GCA_030857365.1 Acidobacteriota bacterium | reverse complement strand
GTTGAGCAGGTTCTGCACGCCGACGAAGAGCTCCACGTTCCTTCCCACGGCGCGCGAAGCGGTCAGATCCACGAGCGTGTAGGCGGGCAGCCGCCGCGCGGGCAAATTCTGATCCTCATCGAACTGGGCGCCAAGGAACTGCACGCTTGCCGCCACGCTGAGACGCCTCACGTTCGCATACGCCAGCCGCACGGATCCCCGGTGCTCCGGGACCTGGGGCAGAAAGCGCCCGACAAGGGCGGTGTTCGCCGGATTCTCGGTGACGCGGGCCTGGTCGTAGACGTACGCGGCTCCAAGCCGCCAGGACGCGCCAACCCGGTACTCGACATCGTTCTGAAGTCCCCAGATCCGCGTCTTCCCCAGGTTCTGCCGCTGCTGCGTGATGGCGGTCGGGGTGCTTCGCGCCGGGTCCGTCACGTTCGAGACGGGATCGGTCACCCGATTGTCGAACCAGGTGGAGCGCAGCGTGAGCGAGGGGAGCGGCGACAGGGTGATGCCGGCCTCTCCCCCGACGAGCCGTTCGGGGCCGAGTGCCGGATTGGCGAGCGTCAGCGTCGAGCCCACGCGAAACTGGCGATACAGCTCGTTCAACGTGGGTGCGCGGAACCCCCACCCGATATCCCCCCATACGTCGACCCTGTCGCTGACGTGATACAGCACCGCCGCCCGAGGGCTGACGACCACATCCTGCCGCTCGGGCAGCACGGCGACGCTTGCAGCCGTGGGCAGGCCCGTGAGCGCGCTCGTTTCGAGGTTGTGACCGTCGTAGTTGCGCCATCGATCGATCCGGCTGCTGAGCGTGATCGTGAGCTGCGGCGCCGGGACGATGAGATCCTGGACGTACAGGCCAACACTGCGCTGCGTGCCGCCGGAAATGCGATTGAGGACGACCGCGGTGCCGGTCACTGGATCGAGCCCGTTCTCACGGCTGTCGCCGTCCACCCAGCGCCAGTCGGCACCCGCCGTCAGGAACTGGGCGCTCCCGAACGCCCGCGACCACTGCGCCATGCCTCCGACGCTTTTCGTGGGCACGGTCTGCTCCAGCGTCATCCGCCCGACGCTCCGCGCCGGCGTCGCCGCCGGGACCGCGAGGAAGTTGCTTCGGAACCTCTCCACGTCGGTGAACAGAGTCGCCTGCACCTCGCTGTGGTCCGGCGTGCGGATCCGTACGCCCGCGCTTGCAGACTTCCAGGTCGTGTCGTTGGCTTCGTTCGTGCCGTCGATGGTGCTGGCCTTCCCGTTGTCCCGGTTTTCGTCGAAGTAGCCGACGCGGGCAAACGCCTGGACCCGATCGGTCGGAACATAATCTGCCTTCAGGTTGAGGTTCCAGAACCTCACGGCCGCGTTGGTGTCGACACGCCCTCGTTCGCTGGCGCGGACCACGGGATAGCCGCCGGTATCGAAGATGTTGCCGTCGAGGGCCAGGCCAAGCTTTCCCCACCGATCGCTGCCGTAGAAGTCGACCTTCGGTGTACTGCGGCTGCCGTACTGTGACTTCATCTCGAACGTCCGCCGCGCCGGCGCATTCGTGATGACGTTGATGACGCCGCCCATCGCGTAGTTTCCGTACAGGCTCGAGCTCGATCCGTCCACCACCTCGATGCGCTCCGCCGTTTCGAGCGGGATGCGCGACCAGTACACCCAGCCGCCAAACGGGTCGTTGATGGGAACTCCGTCCAGCATCACCAGCGTGCGGCTCACACCACTGGGCCCCACCCCCCTCAGCGACACACCCTGCGCGGTTGGATGCGAGGCCAGGCTGCTGGTGCGCCGAAACAGGCTGAACGTCGGGATCTGGCGCAGCACATCGTCGGCCACGACCGCCGCAGACTGCCGGATGTCCTCCCGCGCCAGAATGCTGACGCTGGCCGGAACGTCGCCGGTCCGGCGTTCCCCCCTGGTGGCGGTGACCGTGACGGCCTCCGTCACGCGCGCCGGGTAGAGGACCAGATCGAGCGTGCTCACGGCGCTTTCCGCCGCGACGGCCTGCCGGACCTCCGCGAATCCCGCGGCACGAATGAGCACCAGGATATCCGTGCGTCCGTCGACCTCCAGCGAGAACCGCCCATCGGGCCCGGTCGTGGTTTGCTTCTCCTGACGCGCCGATCTCGCCACGACGGTCGCGCCGCTGACCACGCCACCCCCGGCGTCCCGGACGATGCCGGTCACGAGGGAGGAGGCCGCGCGCGGGGCGGCGTCCTGGGAATAGGCGGTGCAGCTGCCGCACGGGGGCGGCGCCCAGAGGGTCAGACCGTGGGCAACCAGGACTGCGGCAACGAACATGTACTCTTCACCTCGCGCTTTTGTAGCAGGACAGCCCGGTCCCTCCCGATCCTGCTTCATAATGATCGCATGCCTCAGTGGGCCTTCGCGCTGCTGTTTGTTCTGGGGCAGTTCAACCAGAGCAACACGGGAGAGCTGCGCGTGACGCTCACCGGCCCGGGGGGGCTTCCCGTGTCCGGGACGGTCGAACTCTTCAGCGAGTCGAATCAGCTCAGGCAGGTGGTCGAGACAGACGCGCACGGACGCGCGAGTGCCAGGCGGCTCCCGTTCGGCCGCTACCAGGTGACTGTCTCGCGCGCGGGCTTCGCCCCCTTTGCCGGGCTCGTCGAGATCCACTCCGCCGCGCCGGCGGAGTATCCGATCGTGCTCGCGCTCGCGGGAGTGCAGGCGCGGGTGACCGTCGGCGGCGGCGACACGCTGCTGAACCCGCGCCGGACGTCGGCGTCGCATCGGGTGGGGGCCGAAACGCTCGAGCAGCGAACGACGGTTCTCCCGGGACGCTCGTTGTCGGATCTCGTCAACACCCAGCCCGGCTGGTTGCTCGAGGCAAACGGCATCCTTCATCCCA
>JALZOC010000081.1 GCA_030857365.1 Acidobacteriota bacterium | reverse complement strand
CCATCACGACATGGGGGTCCACAGCTGCTCGGAGTCCCACGCATGGTCGCCGGCGGTCGGGTCGAGTTCGCGATCGGCGGTGAGCAGCGCTGCCTGCTGGGCGATCTGCGCGCGCACGCTCGTGACGCAGGTGGCCATGTCGTGCCGATCGGTGGCCAGCGTCGTCAGCGCATCCTCGTCGTACTGCCTGAACTGCTGGCCGGCGCGGCGTGCCGAGTAGGCGCGGTGGCCGAGCGCCCGCAGCACGTCCTCGCCGAGGCGGATGCTGGTGTCGAGGTGCTCGCGGTACACCGCCGTGCACACCCAGGTCCATGAGCTCGTAGGCGTCGGAGCGATGGCGCGCCCGGACCATCAGGGTGAAGTGGGGAAAGTGTTTGTTTGCCTCCGGTTGCAACGTGGGTTCCGGAGGCGTGGAACTGGCGGCGCTTCGAACAGGGGTTACGGGAGGAACGGAGGGTCATCACGCGATCCGGGTCACAACCGGCAGTCACAGCCGGACGACGCCCAGGCCGATCATCAATGCGAGGCCGATCAACAGGCACGCCACAATGGTGAGCGCGCGCCGCCGGCGCACCGCGCGGTAGCGTTGCCACTGCTCTTCGATGAGCCAATAGCGGCCATCGGCGCTGGCGCCGATCACGCCGGCGCCGAGGAGTCTTCTCGTCCACCACCGCGCGGGCGCAGACGCTCCGCTCAGGGACGTCGCCGATGCTGGACCTGTCGCGCCGCGCCCGCGGAGCCGCTCGATCAGACGGCGCCTGGTCGCCAGGAGCGCCACGGCCACCAGACTCAAGACGGGCGAGAGGCTCTGGACGATCTCAACGTTTCTGGGCACCGTGTTGAAGCGCCACCTGACGGCGGTCGATTCTCGTCTCGACGAGAGATATCGCCGGACGCGCTGCGGTAGTCAGCCCCCCCGCGGGCAGGGTAACCGCGGGCAGCTTCTACTTGCAACAGTTTCCGGACCTGGGGAACTGGCGTCGCTTCGAACAGGAGTGACGGCGGAAGGGAGTATTCCGTGGGAGGCTGATGTGGTTGTCGAATTCAGCCGGTCTGGTAATCCAGCACGATGCCCAACCGCCATCGTTTCAATTGTGTTTGCACTCCAAGGATCATTCAAGGTCCGACCGATTGACTCTCGAGTACGCGTCGCTTCGGTTCGCGCGGCTGCCCGCCGGCTCACACGTCGCAGCCCTGATTTAATGGGGACACTCACCTTTAGGGTAAGTTGTTGAAGAATAGAAGGCCAACTCTCTTGATCAAACGAATCAACAACTTACCGTAAAGGTGAGTGTCCCCATGCCGAACCAGCTCCGCATCATCCTCCTGCTCCTGGCGGCGCTGCTGCCGGCGGGGGGGGCCAGGCCCCGCGCGCAGACCGATCAATTCATCCTCCCGGACGATCTGGAGATCACGCTCTGGGCCGAATCTCCGATGTTCTTCAATCCGACCAACATCGACGTGGATGCACAGGGCCGCGTCTGGGTGGCGGAGGCCGTGAACTACCGCGATTTCAACACCGCCAGGCAGGGACCGCTCGCCCATCCGGCCGGAGACCGCATCCGC
The DNA here is from genome assembly GCA_030857365.1 of Acidobacteriota bacterium. Lineage (GTDB taxonomy): Bacteria > Acidobacteriota > Vicinamibacteria > Vicinamibacterales > 2-12-FULL-66-21 > JALZOC01. Next base: position 6,809 of record JALZOC010000081.1, on the reverse strand, counting down.
ATTCTGTCCGACACCAACAACGACGGACGGGCCGATACCGCGAAGACTTTCGTGCAGGACACGGATCTCAGGGCCCCTCTGGGCCTGGCGGTCATCGGCAACCGCGTGGTCGTGTCCGCGTCGCCTCATCTGATCGTCTACACCGACGCGAACGGAGACGACGCGCCGGACAAGAAGGAAATCCTGCTGACTGGGTTCGGGGGCTTCGATCACGACCATGGCCTGCACGCGCTCGTCGCGGGACCTGACGGGCGGTGGTACTTCAATACCGGAAACGCCGGCCCGCACACCGTGACGGACCGTTCGGGACGGACCCTTCGGTCGGGCAGCCTGTATACCGGCGGAACCCCTTATAACCTGAAGAACGAGGGAGGCAGGGTCAGCGACGACGGCCGCGTGTGGACGGGGGGCCTGGGCCTGAGGATCGACCCGGACGGGACGCGTCTGACCGTCCTCGCGCACAACTTCCGCAACGCGTACGAACTCGCCGTCGATTCGTTCGGCGATCTGTGGCAGAACGACAACGACGATCAGGTGATGACCTGCCGCACCACGTGGGTGATGGAAGGCGGGAATGCCGGCTATTTCAGCGCGGACGGGTCGCGATACTGGCAAGCGGATCGGCGTCCCGGGCAGGACACGTTCACCGCGCACTGGCACCAGGACGATCCGGGCGTGATGCCGGCCGGCGACAATACCGGCGCCGGAGCGCCCGCCGGGATCGTGCGCTACGAAAGCGACCTCCTGGGCGCGCGGTACCGCGGGCTCCTCCTGAGCGCGGAGGCGGGCCGCAATGTGATCTACGGCTATCAGCCGAAGACCGAGGGCGCGGGTTTCAGGCTCGAGCGGACGGACTTCCTCTCGAGCCTCCCGGCGCCGAACCCGAATTACATCTGGAATCAGGTCGATCAGGATCGTCGCAAGTGGTTTCGCCCGAGCGATGTGGCCGTCGGTCCGGATGGGGCGATCTACGTGGCCGATTGGTACGATCCGATCATCGGCGGACACCAGATGCAGGACGGCAAGGGGTACGGCCGCATCTACCGCATCACACCCAGGGGTCGGACCCTCGCGACGCCCGCGCTCGATTTGAGTACGACGGGTGGTCAAATCCAGGCGCTGCTCAATCCGGCGATCAACGTCCGCAGCAGCGGCTTCGAGCGCCTGAAGGCCAGGGGCGCCGAGGTCCTGCCGGCCGTGAAGAACGTCCTCACCGATCCGAATCCGTATCACCGCGCCCGCGCGGTCTGGCTGCTGGCCGAGATCGGTACGGCCGGTGTGCGGGAAGTCGAGCACCTGCTCGCCGACTCCGACCCGCAGATCCGTATCACGGCGCTGCGTGCGCTGCGCAAGGTGAAGCCTTCCGTGCTGGCCGAGGCACGGCGCCTTTCAGGAGACTCCTCAGCGGCGGTGCGCCGCGAAGTCGCCCTTTCACTGCGCGGGATGCCCTTCGACGAGACGCGGGATATCCTGCTGACGCTCGCGGCTGGATACGACGGTGCGGATCGCTGGTACCTGGAAGCGCTGGGCACGGCGGCGTCCGGGTCGGAGGACGCGCTGTACGCGGCGCTGCTGTCGTCGCTCGAGAACTCCGATCCCGTGGCGTGGGACTCGCGGTTCTCGGGGATCGCCTGGCGCCTGCATCCCACGGCAGCCATCGACGCATTCCGCGCACGGGCCGCGTCGCCTCGTCTCTCCGCCGGTGCCCGGCAGCAGGCTGTGGTCGCGCTCGGGTTCATCAACGACCCGCGTGCGGCGCAGGCGATGGCCGATCTGACGCGCAGCACGCTGCCTGACCTGGCGGCGCAGGCCTCCTGGTGGATGACCTACCGGAAGACGAATGACTGGCGCGGTTATCCGGTGGATGGGTGGTCCGTCGATCTGCCGGCGGCGAAGCCCGCTCCGGTCGCGGAGGCGCTGTCGCACCGCGCACTGGTCCTCGACGCAGGCGCTCCGATTGACCGGCGCATCGAAGCGGCGCTCGCCATGGCGAAGGACCCCGATGGAGGAAAGCTGCTCATCCATCTCGCGACCGACAACAGGATCGCCTCCGCGCTGCGGCAAGCGATCGGCTCGGTCATCTTCGATAACCCTGACCGGAGCGTTCGCGCGATCGCCACCGCCTTCTTTCCGCGTCCCGGGGGTCCTGCGCCCATGACCGTCGCCGACGTCGCCCGCCATTCCGGGGACGCGGCGCGAGGGCTGACGCGGTACTTCGCCGGCTGCGCGATGTGCCACCGCGTCGGCGGCGCCGGGGGGGACGTCGGGCCCGATCTGACCGGTATCCGCGATAAGTTCGATCGCTCCGGCCTGATCGAAGCTATCGTCCATCCGAATGCCGCGGTCGCCCTGGGCTTCAGCGCCGAGCTGTTCGTGACGCGTCGCAACGAACCGCACGTCGGCTTCATCCAGACGGATGGTCCGACGATTTCGATCCGTGACGGATACGGCCGGATCGTGACGCTCGCGCGCGAGGCGGTGGCGACGCGCACCCCTCTGAAAGCGAGCCTGATGCCGGATCCGCTGGCGCTGGCGTTGACGGAACAGGATGTCGCCGACATCGCGGCGTATCTGATGCAGCCGGCGATCGGGAGGAACCCATGACACACACTCGACCCTCCCGCCGGGACGTGCTCCGGACGGCTGCGGCGCTCGCCGGCGCGTGTCTCGTCGGCGGCGCCCGGGACGTCGTCCGCGGCAGCGCCGGGCGGTTCAGCATCGGCGCCTGCGACTGGTCGATCGGCATGCGGGGCAGAACCGGGGCGCTGGCGCTGGCGAAGCAGCTCGGCCTCGACGGCGCGCAGGTCTCGATGGGCAGCGTGGAGAACGATCTCCACCTGCGCCGGCCGGACGTGCAGCGGTCCTACCGGGACGCCGCGGAGGCGAGCGGCACGCGCGTCGCCGGGATCGCGCTCGACGTCATGAACCAGGTCCCCTACAAGTCGGATCCGCGCGCCGAGCAGTGGGTCAGAGACAGCGTCGACGTGGCCAGCGCGCTCGGCGTCCGGGTGGTCCTGCTCGCGTTTTTCGAACGCGGTGATCTCCGGAACGATGCCGACGGTCAGGCGGAAGTCATCAGACGGCTGAAACGCATCGCGCCCAGAGCCGAGGAGCGCGGCGTCATCCTCGGCATCGAGTCGTGGCTCAGCGCCGTCGAGCACCTGCGCATCATCGATGCGGTGGGATCGAAGCACGTGCAGGTGTATTACGACGTCGCGAACTCCACGCAGATGGGCTACGACATCCACGCGGAGATCCGCCAGTTGGGCCGGGAGCGGATCTGCGAGTTCCACGCGAAGGAGAACGGCTTTCTCCTGGGGCAGGGCCGCATTGATTTCGCGGCGCTCCGCAAGACGATGGACGCTGTCGGGTACTCGGGATGGATCCAGATTGAAGGGGCTGTGCCCAAAGGCACGCCGATGCTGGACAGCTATGTCGAGAACGCCCGGTTCATGCGGGCGCACTTCACCTAGGTAGCTTCGCCGCGCCCGGGAGAGGCTTATTCGGGACGGTATTCCGGGTCCCGCTTCCATCCGACGAGCATCGACACGAAGTTCTTCCAGCCGTGGAGCGCCACCATGAGCAGATGGCCGGGAATGAACGCCAGGAAGCCGCACATCGCGAGGAAATGCCAGATGCGCGCGCGAGTGTACCCGCCCATCAGCCACGCCAGCCAGGAGAATTGCACGGGATTGAAGAGCACCAGTCCCGACAGCACGGAGACGACGCCGAACAGGATGGTGGACGTGTAGGCAAGCTTCTGCAGCGCATTGTACGGCCCCGTCACCGGCGGTTTCGCGCGCCTGAGCGCGTAGTGCCTCACCATTGGCCACACGCCGGCCACGTCGCGCGGCGTGAACAGCACCATGCGGTACCGGCGGCTCACGAGCTGATACCCGACATACGCGACTCCTGCCGCGATGAAGATCCACATGAACGTGAAGTGCCACATGAGGGCGCCGGCGAGCCACCCGCCCAGCCGGAGCGCTTCGGGCACGACAAACAGATCCTCCTGCGGAATCTTTGGACCGAAACTGGGAAACGCGGCGAAGATCTGAAAGCCGCTCCCGACGAGCACGACGAGCGCGACGGCGGTGACCCAGTGCGTCGCACGCACGATCCACGGATGCTCGTACGCCGCGCGAACATCCGATGTGGACGCTGGGAAGCGGAGGACCTCCGGCGCACGCCACGATCCGCGCTCGGTCGGTGTCGGCCGGTCAGAGGCCGTAGAACCAGCCATATCCTTGATCCTCCCAGTAGCCTCGGCCCTGCAGCACGTTCGTCACCGTGAGCGTCGTGAGGTATTTCGCCGACTTGTAGCCGATCTTGGTGGGCAGGCTCAGCCTCAAGGGGGCGCCGTGGCCGCGCTCGAGAGGTGACTCGTACATTTCGTAGCAGGCCAGCGACTGCGGGTGGAGCGCCGTCGCCATATCGAGCGATTCGTGATACTCGTCCGCGCACGTAAACGCCAGATAGCGGGCACTCGTGTCGGCGCCGACAAGCGCGAGCACATCCGAGATGCGCGCACCGCCGAAGCTGCCGATGACGTCCCATCCTTCGACGCATACATGCCGGGTGTTCTGCCGAACCCTGGGCAGGGCGCGAATCTGCTCGAGTGTGTATGCGCCGGGATTCGCGACCAGTCCGTCTACTCGCAGTCTCCAGGCGTCGAGGTCGATGCCGGGATCGTGGCCTGCGTAGCTGTTGAACGGGAACCGTTCGGGAGCGACGACTTCGGAGGGTGCGAAGGTCGGCGCCAGGTGCGTACGCCGGAACCAGCGGGCCGCGGCCCAGTCGGTGAATGCCAGGCCGCTCCCGAGGAGCGCGGGCTGCAGCGCCGGCACCGCAAACGCCCCGAGCGCCGCGATCGGCGCGAGCTTGATGAGCTCTCGCCGTGTAACCCGGCCGTATGACGAATCTTCGCGCCTGGACTCCATCGTCCCCCTCCGCTACGCCTCTCGAACGGCCAGTGCTTGACCCCGGCACTCACAACAGCCCGCCGAGGCCATCTGAGCGTAGCCTCAGCTACCGGCCAGCCGCGACGAGAGCCTTGAGTGCATCGGCCGCGGGCACTCTGTCGCCATGCCCGCGGCTGGTCGCTGCGAACGTGACGACGCCCCCCTTGTTGAGGACGAAGGTCGACGGATACGCCGTCTCCCCGGGCGCGTCCCAGCGCAAGCCGTATGCATTCGTGAACGTGTACTCCGGATCGGTCAAGAAGGTAAAGTCGGCCGGCATGCTCTTGTTGGCGGTAAATGCCTCCGCGTGGGTCTGAAGGCCCTCCCCTGGGCCGGGATACACGAACACCACGCGCCCCCCGGCCGCCTTCACGTCGTCGGCACGGGTCAGGTACTCGCCGAACTGCCGGGTGCAGAACGGGCACTGGTAGCCAGGCCAGCCGCGGAGGACCACCAGGACGACGGGGCCCTTCGCCAGTTCGCCTGACAGGAGGACCTTCTTTCCTTCGAGTGAGGTGAGGGCGAAGTCCCGCGCCCTCTCCCCCACGGCGGGGGTTGCCCCCATCGCTGGCGCCATCTGCGCGCCGACCGGCCCCGGCGACAGGCCGACCGCCACGAGTGCCGCCAGCAGGCCAGCAGGCCCAAACGTGGTTTTCATCATCGACAGACGCATCATCCCTCCACGGAAGTTCGGCATTTCACACACAGATGTCGAGAGGCCGCGTGTTTATTCCCATCCGCTTGTTTGGCGTCCGGGGAATAAATGAGCGGACGGCCGGTATCATTCCCTCGACGTGGGCGGACCTGCGAATCACTGGGCGGCGTTCGAGGCGGAAGCGTTGCCTCATGCGGAACGACTCTTCAGGGTGGCGATGTGGCTCGAGCGCGATCGCCAGGACGCTGAAGATCTGGTGCAGGAAACCATGATCCAGGCGTTGAAGTCGTTCCACCGGTTTGCGAGTGGCACCAACTGCTCGGCGTGGCTGGTCGCGATACTGCATCACGTGCGCAGCAATCGCCGCCGCGCCAGCTCTCGCCGGGGAGAGGTCCAGGACGTAGACGACCGCATTGCCGAGACCGTGCCGTTCGTGCCGGCCATTCCGCAGCGAGTCACCGACGACGACATGCTGAACGCCCTCCGGGCTATCCCGGCGCCGCACCAGACGGTCATCCTGCTCTGCGATGTCGAAGACATGACCTACAAGGAAATCGCTCACGCGCTCTCGATTCCGATCGGCACCGTGATGTCGCGGCTGCACCGCGGCAGGGCGTTGCTGAGAAAACAGCTCAGCCAAACGCAGGCAACCGACGGCGCGGGGCACGGTACGGGCGCGACCTCATCGGAAGGATCACGGTGACCATGGAATGCCGCGACGCCAGGGGTCTCGCCGACCCGTTCCTGAGCGAACAACTGCTCGTGGAGACGACGCACGAGATTGTGCAGCATCTCGAGCGGTGTCCTGGATGCCGTGCGGAATTTGAGGGGCAACGCCGGCTTCGCGCGATGACCCGGTCGGCCTTCGAGCGCGCGCCGGAACTCCGTATGCGTCCTGAATTCCTCGAGACGTTGAGAGCCCGGCTGCACGCCGAGTCCGCCGCGCCTCAGCGCGCGAAGGTCTGGCGTGGCTGGCTTGCCGTCGCCGCCATGGCGGCCTTGATCGCTGGGATCGGCGGCGCTCAGCAGTGGGGCGCGATTCAGCAACTCGCGGCGCTCGCGCACCTTGCGGCCGGTGATCACCAGGACTGCGCGCTCACATTCCGGTTGTTCGAAGATCCCATCACGCTCGAGGAGGCTGGACGACGCTACGGCGGCGCCTTCGAGGCCCTGCGGTCGGTTGAACCCGCGAC
>JALZOC010000609.1:2421-2855 GCA_030857365.1 Acidobacteriota bacterium | reverse complement strand
TAGCACAGGTTGTTCACGGCATATGCGGCCTTTGGATCCAGCCACGTTGCAAGCTCGTACGCGGATCTCGCATCCGCGTAGCGTCCAAGTGCCTGCATGACGGTGCCGAACGTGTTCTGCGCCGCCGCCGAGTGCGGCGCATAGAAGGCCGCCCGGTGCGCGTCCGGGAGTGCGAGCTGCGGGAGGCCCCAGTCGCGCCACACGCGCGCGAGCCCCTCGTATGCCGCGGCGTCACGCGAATTCAATGCGATCGCGCGGTTGAAGTGGCGGTAGGCGGCGTCCAGCACGCCGCGCTCCCGATACCGCTCCGCGATGGAGCGGTGCGCCTCCGCGGTCGGCGCCGACAGCGCCGCCAGGAGATCGGCCGCAAGGGCAGGATCGCGGCTCTCCAGCGTCTCAGCTAGATCCTTCTTGCTCAGTGGGCGTGCGCCGGC
>JALZOC010000609.1:0-2411 GCA_030857365.1 Acidobacteriota bacterium | reverse complement strand
GCGCTCAGATGCCGCACCTTCTGCATAAACTCCGAGCGCGATGCAGGAGGTGCAGCCACTGTCGCGCCGGCGTTTGCAGGTGCTGCGGGCGGCTCCGGCGTGCGCGCCTTCCGGGCCGCGCACCCGGAAAGCAGGGTCACCGCCAGGGCCGCGACTGTCCCGCGTAACAGGGTCTGCACTGTGTCAGTCTTCCTTGTTGAGACGAGCGCGCCGGCGCGACATGTAGAGGACCAGAATCACCGCGAGGATCACCAGGAGTACGAGGGTTGTTGTGTCCATTGTCTTTGTCTCCAGTCACTATTTGCCGATGGTTCCGAACACACGAATGAAGCTGATCACCGCAGGGCCGAGGATGACGATGTACAGCGCCGGAAACAGGAAGAGCACCAGTGGAAACACTAGCTTCACACCGATCTTGCCCGCGCGCTCTTCGGCGTTCTGGCGCCGCTTGGTCCGGGAGGTCTCGGCGTGCGTTCGGAGCGCCTGGGCGATGCTCGTGCCGAACTTGTCGGTCTGCACCAGCAGAGACACGAGCGACTGTACGTCGTCCACCTGCGTGCGTGCCGCGAAGTTCTTGAAGGCCTCCATGCGGGACTTGCCCGCGCGGATCTCCGTCGTGATCAGCCGCAGCTCATACGTCAGGGCAGGATACGTGAGACCGAGCTCGTCGGACGCCTTGACAATCGCCTGATCCAGGCCGCACCCGGCCTCCACGCAGACGATGAACAAATCCAGGGCATCCGGAAGGCCTTCTCGAATTTCCCGCTTGCGGCGTTCCGTCAGTCTCCCCAGAACGAGCCCAGGCAACAGGTATCCGATAGCGCCGGCGCAGATACCGAGGATCCACCCCTTGCCAATGCCAGCAAGCGCGATCGCGGCTACGGCAAAGATGAACGGTGTCACGACAGTCGCGGCTGAGTAGACCATCAGTGCGGTCACACTGGTGTACCCCGCCCGGGCGAGCTGCCGACGGAGACGCCCCATCTCCTTCGGGGACTTCGGAACACCCGGAAAGCGTTTCAAACGGGGATCCATGGTATCTATCAGGCTGCGTGGCCCATCGAACGCTCCAACCGGGCCTCCAGCCGCCATCTGACGAAGCCGCCGCCGCTCAGGGGAGGCCGCCGAGACGGCCGCTGACGTGGCGTATCCCGCGACTAGCGCCACCAGCAGGAACGAGGCAACGAGTGTGACGAGAAGGTCGACTGGCATGACCACGCGCTCCTAGTACCGAATGTTGACGAGCTTCCGAATTATCAGCGTGCCGATGACTTGCATGGTGCCACCCACCGCGAGCATCTGGATTCCCAGCGGATCCGAGATCAGCGTTTTCATATGTTCCGGTGACACGAAACAGAGTATGAGTGCGAGGGACGGAGGCATCGCTGAAAGAATCCATCCAGTGATGCGTCCGTGCGCTGTGACGACGCGCACCTGACGCTTCACCTTGAACCGCTCGCGTATGACTCCCGCGAGATTATCGAGTATCTCCGACAGGTTGCCGCCGGTCTCGCGCTGAGTGAGCACGGCGGTGGCGAAGAACTTCGCATCGAGTATCGGCACGCGCTCCGCCAGCCCCTTGAGTGCATCGTTCATGGACATGCCGAAATTCTGCCGGTCGTACACCAGCTTGAACTCGGCACCGAGAGGGTCCGGGATCTCTTCGTCAACCATTTGGAGCCCGGTCGGGAATGCGTGGCCGGCGCGCAGCGCCCGGGCCATGAGCTCAATCGATTCGGGGAACTGCTCCTCGAATTTGTTCATCCGTTTGCTCCTCGCGCGACGTACGAAGAGATACGGAAGCAGCCCGAAGACTGGCGCCGCCGCCAGGCCCAGGTACGTGTAGTACGTGAGCCCCTTTACAAGGAAATACCCGATGCATGCAGCCAGTACGCACGCCATCACGAGCGTACCGACGGTCATCTTCAGACCCGACTGGGTCACGAGCCGGTCGAGCGGTCCCGAGAGGCCCTTCGCACGGGAGAGCACGACATCTACCGCCCGAAGGTTGCTGAGCCTATCCACAGGGCGCTCGAGCTGGCCCGCTTTGGAGAGCCCGTCCTTCACCTTGCCCAGGCGGCCCAGCAGCTTCGACCGATCGCCAGATTCGGGGCGAACGACGAAGGCGTAATACGCGCCCAGGACGAGACCCAGAATGGATACAAATGTGAATGGAACGATTACCATGTTGGCCTCGGCCTACTGAATGACTTTCACGTGCTCGAACATGTCTGCCGGCAGATGCACACCAGCCGATGCCAGGCGGTCGGAGCACTTCGGCCGGATCCCGGTCGCCCTGAAGCGCCCGCGGACCCGGCCGTCCTGGCCGAGGCCGGAGCGCTCGAACAGGAAAATGTCCTGCATGGTGATGACCTCACCCTCCATACCGGTGAGCTCTGAAATTGCCATTA
>JALZOC010000608.1 GCA_030857365.1 Acidobacteriota bacterium | reverse complement strand
ACACCGTAGACCGTAGACACAAACAGCCGCGGGGTCACGCCCTGCGCGACCTGCCCCGCGCGATCAGACTGCCACCATGAGCACATCTCTTTCCGCCCTCCAGGACGCCGCCGCACAGCTTCGCATTGATTCCGTGACGTCCACCACGGCCGCCGGCAGCGGGCATCCCACGACCTGCCTCTCCGCCGCCGACATCATGGCCACGCTGTTCTTCGACGAGATGCGCTTCGATGCGAAGAATCCGCGCGACCCCGACAACGACCGGTTCATCCTGTCCAAGGGGCACGCCGCTCCGGTGCTGTACGCGGCGTGGGCCGCCGCGGGGTTGTTCCCGCGCGCGGAGCTGCTGAAGCTGCGCCAGATCGATTCGGATCTCGAAGGGCACCCGACGCCGCGGCTGTCGTTCGTCGACGTGGCGACAGGATCGCTCGGCCAGGGCATCTGCGCCGCGATCGGCACGGCCCTCAACGCGCGGCGCATCGGGTCCGAGTATCGGACCTACGTGGTCTGCGGCGACGGCGAGATGGCGGAGGGGTCGGTCTGGGAGGCCGCCGACGTCGCGCTGTGTTACAAGCTCGACAACCTCTGCGGCATCATCGACGTCAACGGGCTTGGCCAGAGCCAGCACACGCAGTTCGGCCACGAGATGGATCAGATCGCGGCGAGGTGGACCGCCTTTGGCTGGCACACGATGGTGGTCGACGGCCACGACATCCCGGCGCTGCAGAAAGCATTCGCAGAGGCACGGGCCACGAAGGGCCGCCCGTCGATGGTGCTGGCCCGGACACTGAAGGGCAAAGGCCTGGCGGCGATCGAGGGGAAGTCCGGGTGGCACGGCAAGGCCCTCAAGAAGGGGGAGGAGGCGGACGCCGCCGTCGCGGAACTCCAGAAGCGGATGACGGGTGAGGCGGGGAAGCTCGATCTGAAGATCGCGGGCCCTCGCTCGAAGAGCCGTCCGGACGCGCGCCCTGACTACTCGAAGATGCCCGCGCCGGCCTACGCCCTGGGAGATTCGATTGCGACCCGTGAGGCCTGGGGCGCGGGCCTTGCCGCTGTCGGCAAGTTCGACACGCGCGTCGTCGCGCTCGACGCGGACGTGAAGAACTCGACGTTCAGCGACAAGTTCGAGAAGATCGCGCCGGATCGGTTCTTCCAGAATTTCATCGCCGAGCAGGTGATGGTGGGGGCCGCCATGGGGTTCGCGGCGCGCGGCGCCATCCCCTTCCCTTCCACGTTTGCATGCTTCCTCGCGCGGGCGAGCGATTTCGTCCGCATGGGCGGTGTGTCTTTCTCGAATGTGAAGTATTCGGGATCCCACTGCGGCGTCTCAATCGGGGAAGACGGTCCCTCGCAGATGGCACTCGAGGACCTCGCGATGATGCGCTGCGTCCCGGGCTGCGCTGTCCTGTACCCGTGCGATGGGATGAGCACCGAGCGGCTCGTGGTCGAAATGACCCGGCGCGAGGGCATGGCGTACATGCGCACGTCCCGGCCGAAGACGCCGGTCATCTATGGTCCGGACGAGACGTTCCCGATCGGCGGCTCGAAGGTGCTGCGACAGAGCGACAGCGACGCCGCCGCCGTCATTGGGGCGGGGGTCACCGTGTTCGAGGCGCTGAAGGCGTACGACCAGTTGAAGGCCGAAGGCATCAACATCCGTGTGATCGACGCGTACTCGGTCCAGCCGATTGACGCGAAGACGATGCTGGAGGCGGCCAGGGCCACCCGGGGGAACCTCATCACGGTCGAGGATCACTACGCGACCGGCGGTATCGGCGACGCCGTCAGCGAGGCGGTGGCGGAAGGGGGGTTCGCGGTGCGGAGGCTCGCGGTCCGCGAAGTCCCGCGCAGCGGCCAGCCCGATGAATTGATCGATCGCTACGGCATCTCGGCGCGGCACATCGTCGATGCCGTCCGCCGGGGCGCTGCCGGGAAGCGCTGAGCTCCGGGATCAGCGCACCGCCGGGACGGCCGCATCGCTGCCCATCCTGAAGATGCCTTCGAAGAGCTGGCGCAGCAGGTCAGGCCGATCCGCCACGAGGTCGAAGAGGTCCTCCCGGTCGATGCGGAGCGCGACACCGCGCCTGACCACGGTGGCCGAGTAGTTCACAGGCCTGCCCGAGAGCATCCAGAGGGCTCCGACGACGTCCCCGGCCCTGGCGAGGGCCTCGCGCCGCTCGGCGGTGTCGGACAACGCCACCTCTCCCGACAGTACCACCCAGAGCGCCACCGGTGTGGAGGCCAGGAACAACGGCTGTCCGGCGATCATCTGTTCCGTGTGCGTGATGTCGGCGAGTGCCAGCATCTCTTCCGCCGAAATGCGCGCGAACACCGGGATGCGCTGGAGCGCCAGGATCTTGTCAATCGGCCGCAGCCCGCCGGCCGCCAGGTGCTCCAGGTCGGGCGCGGCCCCTGTCGCCTGGAGGTTGCTGACGGTGTCGGGACGCACCCGGTCGGCGAGCGTCGCGAAGAGCCCGCGCACGAGCGCGGTATTGTCCCCCAGCAGCGTCAGCAGCTCCTCGGCGCGCAGCGCGAGCGTCACCGCCACGTCGACGGCGCGGATGGTACGCTTCGTCTGCGCACCCTGGAGCGCCTCCACGAACCCGAACGCGGCGGCCGCCTCGATGGTGCGCGGCGCCTCGCCGGCGCGGCTGGCGGTTACGCGCCCGTCCAGGAGCACGTGGACGATGCCGGGAACCACGCCCTCCTGCAGCAGTACTGCTCCGCCCTCGTGGCGCACCTGCTTCGATGCGTTCGCGATGCGGAACAACTCGTCGACAGTGATGGATGCGAAGAGCGGGAGCTTCCTGATCCGTCCGGCGATCTCCGATGCGGGAAGCGGCTCGACCCAGAGCT
>JALZOC010000607.1 GCA_030857365.1 Acidobacteriota bacterium | reverse complement strand
GATTAGAAGAGCCCCGGACAGACGCGCCACCGAACGGTTTGCTGGTAGGCCCGGTATTTCGGGTCCGTTCCAAGGACGGCCTCCTCGCAGACCGCGCGTGCGAGCAGCGCCACGTCGGCGGCCACCAGAATCGCGATGTTCCAGGCGGACGGGTTCGCCGCGACGAACGCGGCGTGCGTGACAAGGTAGCCCATGTAGATGGGATGCCTCACCAGGCGGTACAGGCCCGAGGATACGACGCCGCGGTTTGCGGGGATCAGGCCGAAGCTCCTGCCGAGCGACATCTTGCCGGCGATGACGACCGCGAGTCCCACGATGGAGACCGCCACCGTGAGCCCGCCCGGGATGATGGTCGCGACCTGCGCGGGGCGCGCCATCAAAGGACCCATCATCGACACCAGCGTGAGCACCCGCGCCCGCACACTGCGATCCATCGATGCCGCCGATCGCCGGCGGACGGTCATGACCACGACGAGCAGCTCGCTCACGAGGAGCAGCAGGCCCGTAATGCGGCCGGTCGAGAGGAAGTCCGCGCCGAAGCGAGCGGCCATCAGCGAGAAGAGCACGATCACGCCCGCCCGCGCCGCGATGTCGGCGAGGCGATCCGCGCGGCTCCCGAAGGTCCTCCCGCTGGAAGTCGCGGGCTCGAATACCGCCGGGAAGATCAAGGCCTCGCGCTTCATGCGCCGGCTCCCTGGGACTCGGTCTCCTCGATGAAATAGCTCCCGCAGGCGGCGTCGAGCAGCTCGCGTGTAATCACCGGCTCCCGGTTCTGATACCGGCAGATGTCCACGACCTGCTCCAGCAGGTCCCGCGGGTGGCACGCGCGCATCTGGAGGTTCCTCGGCTTGTAGTAGGTGCGGTCGAGATACTCCACCATGACCGCGTCGAACGGCAGCCCCTTCCGGCGGCAGTTCAGCTCGAAAATGCGGCAGTATTCGTCGATCGTCGGGTTCTGCGACAGGATCTTGTACGGGATGCGGCGCAGGAACGCTTCGTCGGCCAGCGACTCCGGCTTGAGGTTCGTCGCGAAGACGATGAAGACGTTGAAGGGAACTTCGAATTTCCGCCCCGTATGGAGCGTGAGGTAGTCGACCCGGCTCTCGAGCGGCACGATCCAGCGGTTCAGAAGATCGCGGGGGGGAATGCGCTGCCGGCCAAAGTCGTCCACGACGAACACGCCCCCGTTCGCCTTCATCTGGATCGGCGCTTCGTAGAACCTCGAGATCGGGTTGAAGGTCAGGTCGAGCATCTCCAGGGTCAGCTCGCCGCCGACCACGACGACCGGGCGTCTGATCTTCTCCCACCGCCTGTCGTGAGCCGCCGCCGCGATCACGCTCTGCTGGGCGGCTTCGGTGACGATCGCCTGGTGATTCACGGGGTCGAACGCCGTGATCTGCTGCCCGTCGACATCGATCGCGAACGGCACGTACATCTCGCCGCCGAGCGCGCGGCCGATTCCCTCGGCAACGACGGTCTTGCCGTTACCCGGCGCGCCATACAGGAACAGCGCTTTCCCCGAATTCACCGCGGGCCCGAGCTGGTCGAGCATCCCTTTGCTCACGACCAGGTGCTCGAACCCGGCGGACAGGCGCTCCCGATCGAGGTAAGGACGCGCGGCCATGCAGCTCCGCGTATAGGCGTTGTACTGCGCGAGGGGGACCGGCGCGGGGCCGACATACCGGCAGACATCCATGAACTGGTTGGCGCGGTCGCGGCCGAGGTCAGTGAGCACGTACCGATAGGCCGCCGCGCCGGCGCCGCTGGCGCCCCGCACCTCGATCAGCTTCTCGACGCGCGCATGCTGCATCAGCGCATCGAGCACCGAGTACGGCAGCCGAAGCTTGTCGGCCAGCCCCGTGCCGCTCGCTTCCCCCGCGATGAGCGTCTTCAGCAGCAGCTGGGCGAGCATGTCCGGATTCAAGCCGGTCGCCTCCAGTGACACGGGCGGGGCCGGCGGCTCCGGGGCGGCCTTGCGCGAAAGCGGCGGCGTTTGAGTGGCGGTGCTCATCAACAGACCTTTGGGTTCCTGGGATTCAGATCAACGACGCTGCCAGGTCGAGCTCGATGCGGTGCCCGAGCGTCGTCCCCGAAGCATCGAGCGTACCGGCAGGCAACTCGAGCACGCCCGCCGTCCCGCGGCGGGGCAGCCGGATGCGCCACGGCTTCATGTTCACGACCCGGTCGATGACGAGGCCGGACTTGTCGAGCGCGATCACGTCGATCGCGAAGTGCATGCCGCACGTGTGGACGCCGCGGCTGGGCACGATCCACAGCGCTTCGCCGGGGTCCAGGCCGCGCCGCGCGAGCAGACCGACGGCGCGGGTCGCGCGCGTGTCGGCCACATCGACCCGGTTGGCCACGACCGCGCCCGTCGTCAGGTTCGTTGCAATCAGCATCACGGCTGCCTGCTACCTCGTGTTCTCGACGAGTGGGAACAGCACCGTGACGAACCGGATCGCGGCCGGGCCGATGGTGATGATCCAGATTGCCGGGAAGATGCAGAACACGAGCGGGAACACCATCTTCACGCCGGTCTTCGCGGCCGCTTCCTCGGCGCGCTGCCGCCGCTTGGTGCGAAGGGTCTCGGAGTAGACGCGAAGCGACTGCGCGACGCTCGTCCCGAACTTGTCGGTCTGGATCAGCATCGTGACGAGCGCGCTGAGGTCGTCCACCCCGGTGCGATCCGCGAGATTGCGCAGCGCTTCGGCCCGCGGCTTTCCGGCTCGCAGCTCCAGGTTGATGAGCCGCAGCTCGTCGGACAGCTCCGGGTAGGCGAACTCGAGCTCGCTGCCGACGCGCGACAGCGCCTGGTCGAGACCGAGGCCCGCCTCGACGCTGACGACCATCAGATCGAGTG
>JALZOC010000606.1 GCA_030857365.1 Acidobacteriota bacterium | reverse complement strand
GATTTACATTCCTCCCGGCCCGCGCCTCGGCGACATCGTCGTCGAGTCCCGCTCCCTCCGCAAGGCGTACGGCGAGACGCTCCTGATGGACGACGTGAACTTCACCCTGCCGAGGGGCGGGATCGTCGGCGTCATCGGGCCCAACGGAGCGGGAAAGACGACGCTGTTCCGGATGATCACGGGGAAGGAGCAGCCCGACGCCGGCACCCTGCGCATCGGGGAGACCGTGCAGGTCGGATACGTGGATCAGTCACGGGACTCGCTCTCGGCGGACAAGAGCGTCTGGGAGGAAATCACCGGCGGCCGCGACAACGTCGAGCTCGGCAAGCGTGAAGTGGCGTCGCGTGCGTACGTCTCGTGGTTCAACTTCAAGGGGCGTGACCAGCAGCGGAAGGTCGGGGCGCTGTCGGGTGGAGAACGCAATCGCGTGCACCTGGCGAAGCTGCTCAAGGGGGGCGCCAATCTGCTGCTGCTCGACGAGCCGACCAACGACCTCGACGTGGACACGCTGCGTGCGCTGGAAGACGCGCTGCTCTCCTTCGCCGGGTGCGCCGTCGTCATCAGCCACGATCGCTGGTTCCTGGATCGGATCGCGACACACATGCTCGCGTTCGAGGGGGACAGCAAGGTGGTGTGGTTCGAGGGCAATTACCAGGACTACGAAGCCGACCGCCGCCGGCGCCTGGGAGCGGAGGCCGACCAGCCGCACCGGATCAAGTACCGGAAGCTCACGCGGTGACGAAGCCTGCAGAACCCCGCACAACCGTGCAGAACCCGGCGAATCAATTGCCGGAGCTGAACTTGCACTTGAGCTGGCATCGGCCAGTAGCTGTGGGGCAGAGTCGAGAGTAAAGTCCCTGCCCTCAACAGGTTGTGAGCTTCAGCCGGGGCTCCTCGCGTCGAGGCCCCTGGCGGAAGCGACAATTTCCGGCTGGCGAAAATTGGCAGGAGTGCCAGATTTTGTCCAAGCACGTGACCTTGAGAGCGAGCACGGGATGCGCGATGGCGTCGGCGCTGCCGGGACGCCGCGGCCGGCAGGCTGGATTCACGCTCATCGACATGCTTTTCGTTGTAGCGATCGTGGGTCTGCTTGCCTCGATGGCGGTCCCCGGCCTGATGCGCGCGCGTGGCGCGGCGCGGGCGTCCTCCGCGATCGGGACGCTGCGGATCGTCAACAGCGCGCAGTTGACGTTCGCGATTTCGTGCGGCTTCGGGTTCTACGCCCCCGACTTCCCGGCGCTCGGCACCCCGCCGCCGACGAGCAGCGAGGGATACCTGCCGCCTGAGCTCTCGAGCGGGCTGACGTACGACCGGAGCGGCTACACGTTCAGCCTGGCCGGCACGCCGCTCGGCGGCGCGCCCGCCTCGTGCAACGGTCTTGGCGCCGGCGCGGCGGCGCCCGCATACGCGGTGGTGGCCGATCCGATCGGAGCCGTCGACAGCGTGAGCCGCTACTTCGGCACGAACGCCGACGGGTTGATCTATCAGGACGCGGCGACGCTCGCGGCGACCATGCCCGAATCCGGCTCGCCTCCGGCCGGTACTCCCATCCAGTAACCTCAGGCGCCTTCTGCTATGGTTGCCTCTCCGCATAGGGAGGCCTCCTGATGGATCGCAGTCGCCGAGTTACGCTCCTCTCGTTCGTCCTGCTCATCGCCCTCGCGCCACTTGCCACGGCGCAGGCGATTACCAGCCCCAGGCAGCAGTTCGGATTCGACATCGGCGACGACTACCAGCTCGCCACCTACACGCAGTTCGCGGAGTACTGGCGGAAGCTCGACGCGGAATCCGACCGCATGCGGGTGGTGGACATCGGCCGGACCGCCGAGGGCCGCCCGCAGTTGATGGCCATCATCACGTCCCCCGCGAACTTCAGGAGGCTCGATCGCTACCGGCAGATCTCGCGCCGGCTCGCCACAGTGGATGGTCTGAGCGACGAGCAGGCCCGCGCGCTGGCGCAGGAGGGCAAAGCCGTCGTGTGGTTCGACGGCGGCCTGCACGCCAACGAAGTCCTCGGAGCGCACCAGTTGATCGAGACCGTCTACCAGCTCGTGAGCCGCACGGATGCCGAGACGCGCCGTTTTCTCGACGACCTCGTCATCCTGGCGGTGCATGCGAACCCGGACGGCATGGAGCTCGTGTCCAGCTGGTACATGCGGGAGAAGGAGCCGTCGCGAAGGTCGACGAGTGCGCTCCCCAGGCTGTATCAGAAGCATGCGGGGCACGACAACAACAGGGATTTCTACATGTCGAACCTGCCCGAGAGCACCAACATGAACAGGGTGCTCTACACGGAATGGTACCCGCAGGTCATGTACAACCATCACCAGACCGGGCCGGCCGGGGCGGTCATGTTTGCGCCTCCGTTTCGCGATCCGTTCAACTTCAACTTCGATCCGCTCGTTCCCATTGGCGTCGACGTCGTAGGCGCGGCGATGGCGAACCGGATGGCCGCCGAGAACAAGCCGGGTGTGACCAGCCGCAAGGGGGCGAACTACTCGACCTGGTGGAATGGCGGGCTGCGGACGACGGTGTATTTCCACAACATGATCGGGCTGCTCACGGAGACCATCGGTTCTCCGACCCCTATCGAGATCCCGTTCGTGCCATCGAAGCAGCTGCCGGACTCGAGCATGCCCTTTCCGATTGAGCCGCAGAAGACCTGGCGGTTTCGACAGTCCATCGACTACTCGGTCACGGCGAACTATGCCGTCTTCGACGTCGTCTCGCGCAACAAGGACACCTTCCTCTACAACATCTTCCGCATGGGGAAGAACTCGGTCGAGCGGGGGAGCCGCGACAGCTGGACGGCAACGCCCCGCCGTATCCTTGCCGCGCAGGCGGCGGTGACGAAGCGGTCGG
>JALZOC010000080.1 GCA_030857365.1 Acidobacteriota bacterium | reverse complement strand
ACCAAGAAGATCGGCGACTACGCGATGGAGCATGGCGTCGCGATGGCGATGCACTTTGCCGGCACGCCCGTCTCGTTCATGGCCAACGTCCACTGCGCGGCCGCGACGGAGAACTTCGTCGCGCTCGAGCACCACTCGATGGATGTGCCATGGTGGGAAAGCCTGGTGCGGACCACCGGCGGGAACGCGCTCATCGAGAAGGGATTCGCCGTCGTGCCGAACGCCCCGGGGCTGGGGGTGGAGGTGAACGACGAGGTGGTGAAGCAGCACCTCAGACCCAAGTCCGGGTACTTCGAGCCCACCCCGCAGTGGGACGAGATTCGCAGCAACGATCGGTTGTGGAGCTGATCGCCCTCTTGCTCAGCGGGACGAGACCACGGGCGCGGCCCCGGCGAAGCCGCAGCGCGCGAGAAGGGATCTGAATCGCGGGTCCTCGCGATACGGGTCCCACTTCGCATCCACGGGCAGATACATCAGGTGAACGTCGCGCACGGCGAAGGCCTGCTCGAGCCACTCGAAGACCGCATCCCGTTCTCCAAGCCCCGCGTGAATCAGCGCGATGGCAACCGGCGGCACATAACGGTCACGCGCGAGCGCTGCGAGCGTTCTCAGGACCTCCCGCGCTTCCCCGGTGCGCCCGGCGCGCGCGAGAAGGTAGCCCCGGAGCGAGACCGCCTTGCTGTTGCCACCAGACAATCGAGCCGCGTCGGCGATCACTTCGAGCGCGAGTTCGGTCTCGCCGCTCTGCGCGTATGCCTGCGCGAGCATCATGTAGCCGATCCAGAGGTTCGAATCGAGGCGGATGGCCTGCCGCGCGTGCCCGGCCGCGGCGTCATAATCGCGACCCTGGAACGACACCTGCGACGACACGGCGTGATTGAGAGCATCGAAGGGCTCGAGCTCGCGCGCGCGCCGCACCCACTGCTCCGCCTCGTTCTGCCGGCCGATCTGCGACAGGGCGTGCCCGAGCTGCAGGTGAGTTCTGGCCGTGCCCGGATCGAGGCTGATGGCCTTGCGGTACTCGCTTTCCGCCGCCCCCCAGTTCCATCCCAGGAGCCACACATGAAACCCGCCGTCGCATGCGCTTCGGCGAGGTTCGCGTTCGCCCGCAGCGCCTCCGCGGCCGCCTTCCGGGCGAGAGGCCACATGACGGTGGGACGCGCGTCGCTGTTCACGACGCCGGCAATGTAGGTGAACGCGAGCTCGGACCACGCCAGCGCATAATCCGGATCCAATGCGACGGCCCGCTGGAAGTGGTCGACGGCGCGCTCGTTCGTGGCCGGCGCACGGCGGCTCGCAAGAAACCGGCCCCGCAAGTACTCGTCGTAGGCAGCGGCGCTTCGCGTCTGCCGGCGTGCGAGCCCGGTCGCGCGCTCGGGAGACAGGCGCAGGCGGACCTGCTCTGCGATCGCGGCGCTGATCTCCTGCTGCAGCCCCAGGACGCTCGTCGGCTCGCGCTCGTACGACTGCGACCAGACATGCTCCTGGTCGCGCACCCGGATGAGCGTCACGGTGATGCGCACCCGCGGTCCCTCCGCCCGGAGGGAGCTCTCCACCAGGTAGTCCACCGAGAGCTCCCGGCCGATTTCGACCGCGGTCTTCGTGGTGCCCCGGTATCGCAGGGTGCGTCCCCTGACGCTGAGGCGTTCGGGATCGATCTGTGCGAGCGAGGCTGATGTTTCGTCGGTGAAGCCGTCGGCCAGGTATTGCCGGTCGGGGTCGTCCCCGAAGTTCTGGAACGGCAGCACGGCGAGTGTGACACGCGCGGGCACGGTCCTGTCTCGCGCTGTCCACACCAGGATGCCGGCCACTGCCGCGAGAACCACCATCCCAACCACGACGCGAGGCGGAGCGAGGGATCGGTTCCGCGACCTGGCCTCGTCCAGACCTGGGAGTGCCGGCCCGGCGAACGCCCCGGGCGCGCCGCTCGACGCCGCCGAATCCGGGAGAGTCGTCACTGCCCTGCCCAATGCTCCGGCCGGCTGCGGCGCGGTCGAACCCATCGGGCTGACCGCCTCGGTCGCGGATGGGGCAGCCCCGGCGACAGGTGCACTGGACACCACCTCGACAGGCGCCGCGAAGCGGTAGCCCTTGCCGGGCACGGTTTCGACGAATCGCGGCGCGTCCGGCGAATCGCGCAGGGCGTTCCTGATCTTGCTGACGTTCGTGTTGACGCCGGTCTCGACATCGACGAACACATCGCTTCCCCACAGCCGATCGACGATGGTGCTGCGCGGCACGAGATGACCGCGGTGCTCCACAAGCAGGATCAGCAGGTCCATCGGCTGGCGTCCGAGCCTGACCGGGCGCCCCAGGCGGCGCAGTTCGTACGCGCCGACATCGAGTTCGAAGTCGCCGAACCGGAATTTCTCGCGAGAATGGGACGTCAGCATCCTGGTGGATTTCGCTCCTACAGTGACACAAGTGATGGATCGTGTGTTACTTGCGCGGCCAGCCAGATTCCAGACTTTCTCAAGGTGCTCTCCATGGCCATCGAACGGCCCGCCGGCCACGATGACGCATCACCGGCGGCCGCGGCAGCACCATTCCGGCGCTCACCCGGCCGTCAGTCTGGAGCACACGATGACCTTGAATACTTCGCGCCGCGACGGCCGCCGCCTCATGGGGCTGCTCGGCCTCACAGCCGCTCTTCTCTCGACGGCAGCGGGAAACGGCGCCGCGCAATCGAACGAGTCCGCCGCCCCGGCGGGTCCTGCGGGTGCCTGGTCGGTCCAGGTGACGCTCACCGATTGCGCGACCGGGAGCGCCCTCGGCGCGCCCTTCAATTCGCTCGTCACGATGCACCGGGGCGGAACGCTGAGCGAGAGCGCCGGGGGGAGCGCGTTCGCACCGGGCCAGCGCAGCGCCGGGCATGGCGTGTGGACCCGTGAGGGGCGCGATACGTACCTCCAGCGGTTCGTAGCCATGATGCTGTTCACCACGGCGCCAAATCTTCCCGGCACGCCGACCTTCAACCCGGCGGCACCCGTGACGCCGGGCTTCTTTGCCGGCTCGTCGATCGTCACACACCGGTTCGTGCTGAGCGATGCGAATCATGCCACGTCCGCCGGCACGAATGAGTTCTACAAGGCGGACGGAACACTGTACCGGACCGGCTGCTCGACCGCTGTCGCCCGGCGGTTCCGGTAGATCAGCGGTGGCGATGAGAGTCCGCGCTGCCCGCCAGGTCGTCCCGCGACCGGGGCGGGCAGGCGGCTACTGCGGGACGAGGCCCTTGCCTTCCACGCAGTCGTACGCCTTGCCCGAGGCCACATTCTGAACTCCTCGGCCCCGGTCTCCGCCGCCGCGCCGTCTGCCGTGCGCATGCTGGCGTCGGGATGGCAGCTGCATGCAATCGCGGCGCACAGTTCGGGCACCCCTTTCACCGTGTCCGATTCGGCGAATGTCTCCCTCCAGGCGAACAGCCCGCCACACCTCGGAGTAGGATGTTGAATCAGGCGCGTGGCACGTTTTTCCGGAGGAGACGAGATGCGGTTCGGACCCGTGGGGCTGTGTCTCCTGGTCGCGCTGGCAGCGACGACCCTGGCAACGAGCGGGAGCGGCGGGCAGCCCTCCGGAGGACCGGCCGGGGAGCTCGCGCGGATCATCACCGATTACGAGCGCTTCGACCGCGCCGAGGATCCGTTCACGTCCGGCCAGGAGGGTGATCGGGCTGCGCTCGCGCGGCTGCCAGGGGTGACTCCGGATGACGCCGCGAGGCGGCAGGCGGCGCTCGATCAGTTCAGAACCCGCCTGGCTGGCGTGACCCCCGAGGCGCTCGGCGGAGACGAGCGCCTGAACCTCGTCTTCCTGCGGCGGGTCGTCGAGGATCGCCTCCAGAGGCTCCGCTTCGACGAGAGCCGTCTCGGTTTCACCAACGAGGGCGGGCCCGACCAGTTCCTGGGTTACATGGCCGCGAGCACCGTGATCCGCTCCGCGGCCGACGCGGAGGCGTACCTCTCCCGGCTCGAAGCCGCCCCAAAATATATCGAGGACAGCACCGCGAACATGCGCCGCGGCGTGAGCACGGGGTTCGTGCAGTCGCGAACGACCACCGAGGTCGTCCTGCGCCAGTTGAAGGCGCAGCTCGACCAGCCGCTTTCAGACGAGGCCGGGCTCATGAAGCCGCTGGCGGGCCTCCCGTCCACGATCCCGGCCGACGCACAGGCGGCGTACCGCGATCGCGCACGCACGCTAATCACGACGAGGATCCGTCCTGCGCAGCAGGCGTTCGCGCGGGCGGTGGAGACCGAAGTGCTCCCCGCGGCAAAGCCTGCGGTGGGGGCCCTGCACCTGCCCGGCGGTCGCGACTACTACGCCTTCCTCGCCCGCTCCTACACGACAACGGATCTCCCCCCCGATCGGATTCACGAGATCGGACTGGCGGAGGTCGCCCGCATCCGCTCGGAGATGCAGACGGAAATGAGGGCGGCCGACTTTGCGGGCACCTTTCCGGAGTTCCTGAAGTTTCTGAGAACAGACTCGCGCTTCTATGCGGACTCGCGCGAGGACCTGATGGAGAAGTCGGCCCGGATCGCGAAGCGAGCCGACGATGCGCTGCCGAAAATCGTCGCCACGCTCCCGCGTCTGCCGTACGGCGTGCGCGAGGTGCCGCGGGACATCGAGGAAAACTACACGACCGCGCGGTACAATCCCGGGTCCCCGCAGCTCGGACTCGCCGGCGGGCTGATGGTCAACACGTCGCACCTGGACCAGCGGCCGCTCTACGAACACCCGGCGCTGATCCTGCACGAAGGGGTGCCCGGTCATCATCTGCAGATTGCCATTCAACAGGAGCTTGGCGAGCAGCCCTGGTTCCGGCGTCAGGCGGAGGTGACGGCGTTCACCGAAGGCTGGGGACTCTACAGCGAATACCTGGGGTACGACATCGGCGCATACCACGATCCGTACGAGCGGTTCGGCAAGCTGTCGATGGAGATGTGGCGGGCCTGCCGGCTGGTGGCGGATACGGGCATGCACTGGAAGGGCTGGAGCATCGAACAGGCGCGTGCCTGCTTCGCGGACAACTCGGCACTGGCGGCCAGGAACATCGAGAACGAGCTGCAGCGATATATTTCGTGGCCCGGTCAGGCGCTCGCGTACAAGATCGGAGAGCTGAAGCTGCGCGAGTTGCGCAAACGCGCCGAGGCCGAGCTCGGCGCCGGCTTCGATCTGCGCCGGTTCCACGACATCGTCCTCTGGGGCGGGCCCCTGCCACTGGACCTGCTGGAGCAGCGTGTGAGCGAGTGGATTGTGTCGGAGAAGCGCAAGGCGTAATGTAAGGGCGACCTCGGACCCTCCAGGGAGCAAGAGCGATGTTGTACTCGAGACGAGAGATGGGGAAGCTCGCGCTGGCGGGGCTTCCGGCAGCCGGCCTGCTCCTGCGGGGGCAGTCCGCGAGTGGCAGCGCCCAGACGCGTCCGAACTCCAGGTGGGCCGGGGTGCACGTCGGGCTCAACGCCCCATACAGCTTTGGCGACAACGCCATGAGCAGCGACGAAACGCTCCGGCGGCTGCTCCAGCTCGGACTGAGCACGGTGGAGTTGCGGTCGCAGCCGATCGAGCTCTTCCTGGGTGCCCCCGCCGCGGCGCTGAGCGGCCGCGGCCAGGCTCGCGGGGCGGCTCCGACGCCCGAGCAGGTCGCGGAGCGTACCGAGGCTGCCGCCGCGCTGCGGAAGTGGCGCCTGTCCGCCCCGCTGGGCAAGGCCAAAGAACTGCGGAAACAGTGGGACGAGGCCGGCGTCCTCATCGACGTGGTGAAGTTCGACTGGATTTGCCGCCAGGGCGGGGGCAGGGGACAGACCGCACCGCCGCTGCCCGGCGACGACCTTCTCGAATATTGTTTCGAGCTCGCGAAGTCCGTCGGCGCGAGAGCCATCTCAACCGAATGCCCGTTGTGGCGGATGGAGGATACGCGGCATGTCGGCCGTTTCGCCGACAAGCACGGCATCTGGGTCGGGTATCACAACCACAACGAGGTGACGCCCGCCACATGGGAACAGGCTTTCAGCTACGCGAAGTACAACGGCGCCAACTTCGATATCGGCCACTTCGTGGCCGGCCAGAACACCTCCCCCATCCCGTTCCTCAAGCAGCACCACGGCCGCATCACGCACATGCACACGAAGGATCGGAAGCTGAAGGACGGTGCGAACGTGCCGTTCGGCCAGGGGGACACGCCCATCAAGGAGGCGCTGCAGACGATCCGCGACAACAAGTGGAACATCCAGGCGACGGTGGAGTTCGAATACCCCGTGCCAGCGGGTTCGGACCGCATGGCTGAAATCGCGAAGTGCGTTCAATACTGCAAGGAGTCCCTGCTCGCCTGACGCGGGCATCCTGACCCGTCACCCGCCTGCATCACGTCACGGTCGTCACAACGGCGGGGTGCAGGCCGCATTCCTTCTTCGTCTCCTCTTCCCACCACCACCGCCCCTCTCGTTCGTGCTGGCCCCGATGCACCGGGCGCGTGCACGGTTCGCAGCCGATCGAAATGAAGCCGCGGTCGTGCAGCGCGTTGTAGGGGACGTCGTGGTCGCGGATATACCCCCAGACCTGGGCGGACGTCCAGTGGCTGAGCGGGTTGAACTTCACGAGCGGACGCGCGGGGGAACCAAACGTGTGATCGAGCTGCACCACCGGCACGTCGGCGCGCGTCCCGGGGCTCTGATCCCTGCGCTGCCCCGTCACCCAGGCCCTCGAAGGCAGCAGCGCGCGCACGAGCGGCTCGACCTTGCGCACCCCGCAGCATTCCTTGTGGCCGTCCGTGTAGAACGAGAACAGGCCCTTCTCGCGCACGAGCGTCTCGACGGCGGCCGGCTGCGGAAAGAAGACCTCGATTGGAAGGCCGTAGTGGCCGCGCACCTTGTCGAGGAACCGGTAGGTCTCCCCGTGCAGGCGTCCCGTGTCGAGCGAGAACACCCGGAAGGCCCCGCCGATCTTCGCCGCCATGTCGACGAGCACCACATCCTCCGCCCCGCTGAAGGAAATGGCGAGGTCGGGCCCGTACTCGCGGAGGGCGAGTGCCAGGATGTCGCGCGGATCGACGTGGGCCAGACCGGCGGCTACCGCCGGGATGTTCGCAGGATCGAGCGGCATGCGTGCGGGGAACCTCTCCCGTAGTTTAACCTGAGGTGGCCGCGTCCCTGCGCTGCCGATGAGGTGAGGCTGTGATCGCATCCACCAGGATTCAGGAATTTCGCAGCCGCCACAGCGGTTCCGTGATCGAACCGGGGGATGCGGATTACGACGTGGCCCGCCGCGTCTGGAACGCGATGATCGACAGGCGCCCGGCCGTCATCGCGCGGTGCCGCAGCGCCGCCGACGTGGTCGTGGCCGTGACGTTTGCCCGAGCCAATGGCCTGCCGATCGCGATTCGCGGCGGGGCGCACAACGTCGCGGGGCGCGCGACCTGCGACGACGGTCTTGTCATCGATTTCTCCGACATGCGGGGCATCAGCGTCGACGCGGGCGCCCGGACGGCCCGCGCGGAGCCCGGACTGCGCTGGGAAGAATTCGACCGCGCGACGCAGGCGTTCGGTCTCGCGACGACCGGCGGCACGGTGGGGGACACCGGCATCGCCGGACTGACGCTGGGTGGCGGCTTCGGGTGGCTCGGCGGCGTGCATGGCATGACGGTCGACAACCTGCTCAGCGCGGATCTGGTGCTGGCGAGCGGCGAGCTGGTGCGCGCGAGTGCTGACGAGCACGCCGATCTCTTCTGGGCGATCCGCGGCGGCGGCGGAAACTTCGGCGTCGCGACCTCCTTCGAATACCGGCTGCATCCCGTCGGTCCGACAATCGTCGGGGGGATGGCCCTTCATCCGTTCGACCGCGCGTCCGAAGTGCTGCGGTTCTATCGCGAGTGTCTCCGCACGGCGCCCGACGAGCTGTCGATTGCGGCGGTGCTCGTTACAACGCCAGACGGGGTCAAGGCCGTGGCACTGGCCGCCGCATATGCCGGCCCCGTGTGCGAGGGGGAGAAAGCGATCGCGCCCCTGAAGCAGTTCGGGCCGCCGGCGCTCGACATGATGGGCCCGCTGCCGTACCTGGAGCAGCAGTCCATGCTCGCGAACGCGATGCCGCCGAACGTGCTGAATTACTGGAAAGCCGACTTCGTCAGGACGGTGTCGGACGACGTGATCGCGTCAGCCGTGGACGCCTACCGCGTGGCGCCCTCACCCTTGTCCTCGATTCTCTTTTTCCCGATTCACGGCGCCGCGAGCCGCGTGGCTCCCGGGGCCACGGCCTATCCGCACCGCGCAGGCGTCCACATGGGGCTGTACGCCCTGTGGAGGGATCGCGAGGCGACTGCGGAGAACATCGCCTGGGTGCGCGCCGCATGGTCCGCCATCCAGCCGGGGGTGGCCGGGGGCGTCTACGTCAACGAGCTCGGGGACGACGACGGGGACGACCGCGTCCG
>JALZOC010000079.1 GCA_030857365.1 Acidobacteriota bacterium | reverse complement strand
CCCCTGGCCCTCGGGGTGCTGTATCTGCTGGCGTGGGTGGGGGTGAGCTCGGTCAGACATCTGTTCCCACCCGTGACGGACATCTTCAACGTCCTCACGGTTTTCTACTGCGGCCTGATTGCACTGTTGATTGGGTGTCTCGCGTTCGCCGAGGAGCGCCAGATCGGCACACTCGAGTGGCAGCTGCTCCTGCCGATGTCCACCTGGAAGCCGTGGGCGGTGAAAGTCGGGGTGGCGCTCGGACTTGCGGTCGTGCTTGGACTCGGGCTGCCGGCGATCGCCGTGGGCGGGACGCAGCTGCTCCCGGACGGCCCCAGGCACGAACCAATCGGCCGGTGGCTGCTCGCCTATCCAGCGGTCGTGTTGACGATCGGCGGCCTGTACGTCTCGTCGCTCTGCAGGACCGGTCTGTGGGCGCTCCTCATGTCGATCCCGGCCGTGGTGGGAACAGGAATGTTCGTCAGCGTTCTGGAACGGCCGCTGACGAGAGCGGTTTGGGGCGGCCTCTCATATGTGCCAGCCTCGATGATCCCGCCGCGGGAGTTCGACCTGCTCGTCTTTATTCCTCAGCTGGGTCTCCTGCTCGTCGGCGGGCTGCTCGCGCTCCTGTTGCGGTTCGGCTACGTGAACTACCGCTCGACGGATCGCGTTCGGAGCCGGACGATGAAGCAGGTGATGGGTCTGGCGTGCGGCATGGCGATTGCGCTCATGGTGGTGAGCGCGGTGATGGCATTGGGTGTCAGGTCGAATCACCGGCCTGCCGAGCGTGGCCGAGCGCCCGGACTTGCGCCGCGGTAGCGAGGTCCTGCGGCTCGAGCCGCTTCCCCGCCCCGCGATCAAATCCGTCCGAACTGTTTGACCGCCTCGCGGATCGAGCGGTACTTCTCGATGAACGGATACATGCGATGCTCCGTCTCGTCGAGCTCCTGCGACTTCTTGAGCACGTCGGCCGCCCTGTCGCGAGGGACCACCGCCACGCCGTCCTCGTCGGCGGTGATGATGTCGCCGGGATTGACCCGGACCCCGGCGCACATCACCGGCACATTCACTCCCGTCACCCGGAAATGATTGATTGTCGTCGAGGGGGCCACGCCGCGGCTGAACACCGGGAACTGAAGCCGGCGGATCTGCGGCGTGTCGCGCACCGATGCGTCGATCACCGCCCCGGCGAAGCCGCGATACTTCATGGCCGTCGCCATCAGCCCGCCGATTCCCGCGTAGTCGGCCGCACCCTCCCCTTCGAGCACCATCACGTAGACGGAGCCCGCAGGGGACGCGTCAATGGCGTCGAGCATCCCCTGCGAGGCAGCCGGACCCTCCTTGTGCTCCTCTTTCCTGAGCAGCACGGTCACTGCCGGCCCCGCGAACTTCGCGGGAGAAAGCGGGCGCATGTCGTGCGACATGTAGGCGCGCTGCCCGTACAGCTGTTCGATGGCATCCGAGACGGACGCGACTTCGACGAGCCGGAAGCCCTCCACGCCAGGGTCTCCCGCGGGCTGCGCCATGAGCCACACCGAGCTGACGATGGCCGCCACGGCCGATGAATACACTGCGCGCTTCATGACTGCCTCTCCGCTCCGATTCATTTCGGGTGCTTCTGCCGGATCTCTTCCAGCCGCTTCTTCAAGTAGGCGTCGTACTCCTTCTTCAGCTCGGGGTCGCGCGGCGTGCCGTAGATCTCGCTCGACTTGTACTTGCCCTCGTCGAACTTCTTTCGCGTCCACTCGTCGTGGATGTGGATCACGTCGGCGTTGTCGACCACTCGCTCCACGAGCGCCGGCGGAATGAAGTAGACGCCCTCGGCGTCCCCGAACACCAGATCACCCGGCATCACCGTGGCGTTCCCGATCCGGACCGGAACGTTGATGCCGCTGATGACGACGTTGCTGATCGCCGTGGGATGGGCATCCCTGAAATAGGCCGGCATGTCCATCCGGGAAATGCCGTGCAGGTCGCGAATGGCGCCGTCCACGACGAGGCCCCCGTTCTTCGTCGCCTTCATGATGTAGTAGAACAGGTTGTCGCCGACGATCGTGCCGCCTTCGATCTGGCCGAACAGGTCGACGACAAGGACGTCCCCGGGCTGCAGCATGTCGATCGCCACCTGGTTGTTGAGGCGGGGTAAGCCGGCGGCCTTTGCCCTGGCCGTGACCACTCCGTCGAGGTCCGGTCGGGACGGCATGAACTGCACGGTGAAGGCTCGCCCGACGAGTGTCTTCCCGGGGTGCAGCACCCGGAATCCACCCGCATACTGATTCCTGAACCCCTGGCCGGGCAGCACGGCGAACACTTCCTCGGCGGACAGGCCGCGGGCGCGCTCAATCAGCGCATCGGGGACTTTCGGGCGCCCGTCGCTGAACCGATCGAACGGGTTCTGCGCGGTGTACTCGATCAGCTGTTCCTTCGTCAGCGTGAACAGCTGGGCGTGGGCGGCGGCGGGCAGGACGCATGCGCCGAGGCAGAGGCCGACTATGGCAAGCGCGCGAAGTCTCATCTCCGTTCCTTCCTTATTCCCCGCTCGGATCACCCGTGACTGACAGGCCGGCTTTCGTTGCGGTGAGTGTAAGCCGCCTCTCAGCGGGTGAGCGCCGCCTGCAGCATGGCGCGGGTGTAGGCCACGTTGTAAATCTCGCCGGCAAATCCGCCGCCGCCCGGATACTGGCTCCGAATCGGGCCTGCGTCGCGATCCGGATCGATCGCCCTCGGGTGTTCTGGATAGAGCCCCCGCGGGTACCGCTGCCGCACCAGCTCTGTCATCACGCCGAACATGTCCACTTCCCCATCATCCAGAAACACTTCGGTGTAGTCGACGTAAGGCTTCCGCACGACGACGTTGCGGAAGTGAACGTGGTTGATGCAGTCCCGCTTCCCCAGATACCGGCAGACCTCGACCGGGTCTTCTCCCATCTCGCGGGTGACACCGCAGTCGAACGTCATGCCGTTGTGGGGGCTCCTGACGAGATCCAGGTACTTCTTCCAGTCGGCGAAGGTGGCCATGATCTGCTCTGACCCCCGGCTGAGCGGCACGGGGGGATCGTTGGGGTGCAGCGCGAGGCGCACGTTCGCCTTCTCGGCGTGCGGCACGATCGCCTTCAGGAACCGCTCGGCCCGCGTGAGTTGATCCGCGCGGGTGTGGGTGCCCACGCCGTCGCGCGGCGGGAGACTCCGCGACAGCTCGTAGTCGTAGGCGGTGTAGCCGGCCCCGGCCCGGCCGACCTCCTCTTTGTAGCCTTCGGTCAGGCGGTGTGCGTAGAAGTTGTATTCGATGACCGCCAGACCGGCCCGCCCGGCCGCCTGAATCGACTTGATCACATTCTCTGTCTGTTCGTCCGCCTTCTCCCGGCCCCAGATCACGTCGTCGAAGCCTGAGATCATCATGTTGCAGAGCGTCAGGCCGCCGGCCTTGAAACGCTCAATGCGGGCTCGAATGTCGGATTCGTCCCACGGGATCCTCGGGCCGCCCGTGAGCACGCTATTGACGCCAATCTGCTTCAGCCGGCGCATGCCGGCGGCGTCCGTCGCGGCTCCGCCTCCAAGGCAGATCTTCGGCGTGTCCTTCCCCTCGGGCGGCATGCGCGAGAACTTCGGCGCGGCGCCCAGGGCCACTCCGGGGGAGGCCATGCCGGCGATCGCGGCGGTCCCCGCCGCCTGCAGCAGTCGTCTCCGGGAAAACGAAGAATCGCTCATGCGGCGAGAGGATAGCGGCCCCCGCGGCGGGAGGCAAGAAAAATGGGGGAAGGTGCGCTTGACTTTCGCGAAGGGCGGTGAGAGGCTCCGCTCGGCTGTTCGCATGCCGTGGACAACCATCAAAGAGCGGCGGAAGCGCTGCGCGGGGAGAAGAACATTCATGCGGAGCCGACGGATCCTCGTACCTTTCCTGAGTGCCGCGCTGGCGCTGCTCGCGGGGCCGGCCGCCGCGCAGGTCACCACGGGGTCGATTGCCGGAACGGTGAGCGACCCGAACGGGATCGTTCCTGGCGCTACCGTCACGATCCGCGAGGAAAGCCGCGGCACGACCGATACGCTCGTCACCGACGAGAGCGGCACCTACACGGCGCCATTCCTCTCGCCGGGCACCTACACGGTGGAGGTCGGCGTGTCGGGCTTCAAGAAGTGGGTGCGGGCCGGCGTCATCCTCCAGGTGAACCAGCGCGCCCGCGTGGACGTGAACCTCGAAGTCGGCGGGATCGAGGAGACCACGACCGTCGTCGCGTCCGCTCCGCTCCTGCGCATGGATTCGTCGGAAGTCGGCACCGTTATCGAGGAGCGCGCGATCAAGGAACTGCCGCTGAACGGTCGCAACTTCGCGGCCCTCGTCTATCTCACGCCGGGGATCACCCCCGGACAGGCGGGAGAGAACCTGTCGGGCGCGAGCACTTTCAATCCGCGCGGCGCGTCGAACTTCAACGCGCTCGGGCACCAGGCCAACGCCAACGCCTGGCTGATCGACGGCATCGACAACAACGAATACTCCTTCAACACCGTCATCATCGCCCCGTCGGTCGAGCAGGTGCGCGAGTTCAAGGTGCTCACGGGGGTGTTTTCCGCGGAGTTCGGCCGGGGGGCCGGGGTCGTGTCGGTCGCCACCAAGTCGGGCAGCAACACGCTCCACGGCACGGTGTTCGAATACATGCGCGACGATGCGTTCGATGCGCGGAACTTCTTCGTGCGAAAAGTCGCGCGGCCGGACGGAGGGCTGCAGGTCGATCCCAAGCCGCCGCTCAACCGGCACCAGTTCGGCGGCGCCGCGGGAGGCGCGGTGGTCATCCCCGGGCTGTACGACGGGCACAACCGGACGTTCTTCTTCAGTGATTACGCCGGGCTCAGAGAGACGCGCGGGCAGGTGTTCGTCAACACCGTCCCCACGGCGCAGACCAGGACGGGGGACTTCAGCGATTTCCGTGATGGCGCCGGCAACCTGATCCCCATCTTCGACCCGCTGACGACCAGACTCAACCCCGCATTCGACGCCGCGCGCCCGGTCAGCGCCACGAACCCGCAATTTCTCCGGGACCAGTTCCCCGGCAACCGCCTCCCGCAGGGCCGGCTGCACGCGGTCGGGCTCAACGTGGCGAGCATCTACCCGCTCCCGAACGGACCGGGGAATTTCAACAACTACACGTCGACGGTGAACCGCGAAGTCATCGATAATGTGTTCTCCGGGCGCATCGATCACCGGTTCTCGGAGAAGGATTCGCTCTTCGTCCGGTTCAACTGGGGGAAGTTCCAGCTGGATGCCCCGCAGGGCCAGGCGGCGTGCTGCCTGCCGACGCCCGCCGAGGCAGCCTCGCGGTTCGATCTCGGGCCCTTCGTGGCAGGGATCCAGAACACACGGCTGACGACCCACGGCGCCGGCCTCAACTACTCGCGCGTGCTCGGACCGAGCTTCGTGAACGAGCTCCGGATCGGCTACGCGCGGACCCAGCCGTTCACGTTCCAGTCGGACTTCGGCATCCGCGCCGCCGACTCGCTCGGGATCCGGGGCATCAACGTCACGGAGTTCACGACCGGGCTGCCGAACATCACCGTTCCCGACATGACCGGCATCTCGGGCGGACCCGCGTTCCTGCCCGTGAATCCGAAGCAGTTCCACTGGCAGATCGAGGATGCGCTGGTCTGGCTGAAAGGGCGCCACCAGCTCAAGTTCGGATACCGCCTCGTCGACCGGTACCCCTCCCCCTTCACCAACACCGACACCCGCGGCACGATCAACTTCGGCCGCAACTACACGAACAACCCGGTGACCAACAGCGGCGGGTCGGGCCTGGCATCGCTGCTGACCGGGTACATCAACAATGCGGCCCGGGGCTTCCTGCTGGAGCCCTACACGCTGCGGACGCAGGAGCACGGTCTCTTCGTGCAGGACGACTTCAAGGTGAGCTCGCGGTTCACCATCAATGCCGGCGTCCGATACGAGATTTTCCGCGCGGAGACCGAAGAAGACGACAAGATCGTGAACTTCGATCCGGTCAACCTGCGCCTCATCTACGCGGGGGAGGACGGCGCCACCCGGGCGGTCAACAAGCAGACGGATTACGGCAACATCGCGCCGCGGCTGGGTCTGACGTACGACCTGTCCGGCCGCGGGACCACCATCCTCCGGACGGGATTCGGCATCACGTACTTCCCGGAGCAGCCGTCCGCGTCGAACATGATCGGCCAGCAGGTGCCCTACACGATTTCCCAGAACGTCGGGCCATTCGGCACGAATCCGACCGACTTCTCCGTGGTCCGCACCATCGACAACCCGTTCCCGGCGATCGTCCAGGTGAAGCCGCGGACCACGGCGGAGCTCCAGGCCGCGAATCCGCGCGTGCTCGGCCACTCGTTCGCCAACGAGACGCCCTACGCCGAACAGTGGCATCTCGGGGTCGAGCGGCGCGTACTCGCCGCCATGGCGGTCGAACTGACCTACGCGGGCAGTGCGGGTAAGCATCTCGTGTACTGCTACAACCCGAACGAGGTGCAGCCCGGGATCGGGTCGCCGGAGTCCCGGCGGCTGATTCAGCCCCTCAGCCGCGTGAGCACCATCGTGCAGTGCGATCCTCGCAACCGCTCGACCTACCACAGCGGCCAGCTCAAGGTCACGCAGCGCTTCAGCGGCGGCGTGCAGTTCCTCGTGAGCTACACGTACGGCAAGGCGCTCGACTACGGCGGGTCCGCGGCCAGCGGCGGCGGCGCGGTGGGCAATCCACAGACGGTGACGAACCTGAATGCCGGCCGCGGTCCGGCGGGGTTCGACGTCCGCCACCGCGCGGTCATGAGCGGCGTATGGGAACTGCCGTGGGGGCCGGATCGCCGATGGCTCCAGGACGGCGGCATCATCGGTGCTGTCGTCGGCGGGTGGCAGCTCTCCGGCATCGGCACGGTCACCACGGGCCGGCCCTTCACCGTGTTCATGCAGAACGGCGTGAACAACGGCGCCCCGAGCTGGCCCAACCGCCTCGGTTCCGGGACGCTGGACAACCCGACGGTCGACCGGTGGTACAACCCCACCGATTTCGCCGCGCCGCCGCCCAACACGTACGGCAATACCGGGCGGGGAATCCTCTATGCGCCCGGCCACGTGAATCTCGACACGTCGCTGTCGAAGCGGTTCGCGATCGTGGGCCGGACGAACCTCGAGTTCCGGTGGGATGCCTTCAACCTGTTCAACGAGCCGGGTTTCGGGTTCCCGAACCAGAACTTCGACTCGCCGACGGCAGGCCGCATCACGTCCACGATCGTCGACAACCGGTCTATGCAGTTTTCACTGAAGGTAAACTTCTAGGAGCGGGCCATGAAACCAGCCGTAGCGAAAATGTTGGGCGGCACGCCCGCCGCGGTCGATCGCCGATCCTTCTTCAAGACACTGGGCGTGGGAGCCGCCGGCGCGCTGGCCCTCACGGGAGAGGCGGCAGCCGACGCCGACGCGGCGTTCGTGCAGGCGAACGTGAAGCGGGCCTCGGAGCCATCCGCCCTCAGGATCACCGACCTGCGCGTCGCCGTCGTCGTCGGCGCGCCGATGACCTGCCCGCTGATCCGCGTGGATACCAACCAGGGGCTCGTCGGCTGGGGCGAGGTCCGCGACGGGGCGAGCGAGACGTACGCGTTGATGCTCAAGAGCCGCGTCCTCGGGGAGAACCCGTGCGACGTGGACAAGGTCTTCCGCAAGATCAAGCAGTTCGGCGGGCACGCGCGGCAGGCCGGGGGAGTGTGCGGCATCGAAATGGCCCTGATGGATCTCGCGGGAAAAGCGTGGGGCGTGCCGTGCTGGCAGATGCTCGGCGGCAAGTTCCGCGACCGCGTCCGGCTCTACGCCGATACGACCGTGCGGCCTGATCCGGCAGAGCAGGGCCGGCTGCTCAAGGAGCGCATGGACCGCGGGATTACGTATCTGAAACAGGACTTCGGGATCGGCCTGCTGAAAGACGTTCCCGGAGCGCTGTCGATGCCGCTTGGCACGAGCGTCGGTGGCGGCGGCCGCGTCATGCACCCCTTCACGGGCATCGAGATCAGCGACAAGGGCGTTGCGTGGCTGTCCGACTGGGTTGGCAAAGTCCGTGAGGTGATCGGCATGGAGATTCCGCTCTCCACGGACCACTACGGGCACATCAGCGTGAACAGCTGCATCAAGCTGGCGCGTGCGATGGAGAAGTGGAACCTGGCCTGGATGGAAGACATGGTGCCATGGCAGTTCGGTGAGCTCACGAAACAGATCCGGGATTCGACGACCACCCCGATTCTGACGGGCGAGGACATCTACCTGAAGGAGCCGTTCATCGAGCTCATCGACATGGGCGCGGTCGACATGATTCACCCCGACCTGGCGAGCTCCGGCGGGCTCATCGAGACCAAGAAGATCGGGGACTACGCGATGGAGCATGGCGTCGCGATGGCGATGCACTTTGCCGGCACGCCCCTCTCGTTCATGGCCAACGTCCACTGCGCGGC
>JALZOC010000605.1 GCA_030857365.1 Acidobacteriota bacterium | reverse complement strand
GCTCGAGGGTTCGCAGAAGTTCGTCGATGCAACAAGAGTTGAGTTGGTGGGCGATCGGCTCGTAATCGAACAGCGGCGGAAATCGTTCCTCGGGCGCCTCGGGTACTTCGAGGAGCCACTTCACGTGCATGTTCGCGTTCCGCATCGCAGCGCGATCGAGATCGGGACCGCTTCGGGCGACGTCACACTGGACGGCACCTTCGGCTCGCTCGAGATGAGCTTGGTATCCGGCGACGCCCGCGTGACGGGCGAGGTCGACGGCGACGCGAGCGTGAAGGTCGTGGGAGGCGATGTGCGCCTGTCCCGCCTCGCCGGCGACCTGACCGTGCGGACGGTCGCGGGCGACGTCGCCGCCGAGTCGGTCGAGGGCTCCGTGTCGGTGAAGTCAGTCTCAGGCGACGTGCACGTCGGCTCGCTGCGCGAGGGGATGGCGACCGTGCGGAGCGTCTCTGGCGACATCGAGCTCGGAATCCAATCGGGCACGAGCGTCGATGTGGACGCCGTGTCGGGCCGCGGGGACTTCAGCTCGGAGGTCTCGCTCTCCGACACTCCCGCCGCCGACCCCAGCCCGACCGTCGTGATCCGAAGCAGATCAGTGCGTGGCGACTTCCGCATCTTCCGCGCGGCCTGAACGGCTACCCGCCGCAACGGGGTCGACCGCACCGCCCAACTAGTCACTACCACCGCCGTACCTCATAACGAACGTGCCAGACCACGGGCGGCTCGATGGCGACCGGCCGCCCGCTTCTGCTCCTCGATGGCACCGGCACTCTCGACACCGCCCGCCGATACTCGCTCCCCACCTGTGTCGGTCCTACAGGTACGTTGATCTCTCTATTCGTGTGAGCTGGAGTTCAGGCGCGCGTGCCGCTGCCGTGGATGAGAGGCTCGTCGGCATCGATGTGGGCAGCTAGCGTGGGGCAGGGGACTGGACCGGTGGCGACGAGCGGACAGACACGCAGCGACTCGGGCCTGACCGGGGCCAACCGTATCGCGCTCGCGGAGGTGCGCGCGCACGCGCAGCGCGAGCGGCCGCGTCACATGGCGCGCATCGCGAGCGTCCTCGCCGGCGCGGGTGTCGAGGCCGATGCCGACGTGCTCCTCGGCACGGCGGGCAGCGACGGCGTGGTGACGATGCACTTCCACCCTGACCGGCTGCTCGCCGATGGCCGTTCGGTCGCCCAGGCGCTTTCCGAGGAGGGCGTGTATCGCAGCCAGTTCGAGACGGGCATCTCTGGCGGTGGACTCACCGCGTACCCCGGTGGTGACCGGGACGTGTGGGAGCGGGCGCTGTTCGCCGGCGCCTACCAGGCGCCGGGGGTGCGGACCTGGGAGCGTCCGAAGTACGGTGCCCTGGACCTGATGCGCTACCCCAACGGCGCCTGTCCGGGCTTCGGATCATGCCACCTGCGACTGCGGCGAGCCGCGACGGAGCGAGCGACGCTCATCTTCGGCGACAGCAACGCCAAGCCGACGGACATCGGCCTCATCGACGCCCTCGCCCCGGTGATGGCCCCACTGCTCGAGAACATCGCGGCCGGCAAAGGCGCGTTGGGGCGAAGCGGGGTCGATGTGCGCGCCTTCGTCGATGGCGTGCTCGGCGGAGACCTCGCGCGACGGCGCGGCGTGTTTGCACCGACGATGGAGAGGCACACCCTCAACGACTACATAGAGGCACAGGTGCACGGCGTCGTGAGCTTGGCGACCGATGTCGAAAGTCTCGTCATCGACCGGGCGTTCGCCGGCACGCCGACGGGCGGGCTGCTGCTCGCCATGGCGAAGAGCTTCGGCTTCGAGGCCGAGTGGCACCCCGGCTCGGCGCTGGCCCTCTCTGAGCTGCCACAGGAGGCGCCTGACGCGGACGGGGGAGAGCTGATGCGCTGGCAGGAACTCTGCGCCGCCGGCCGCGCCCGCCGACTCGCGGACCGCGTCATCGAGCACCACGGCACAGCGCCGCGTCTTGATGCGGCGAACATCGGCCAGGCTGCCGTCAGCGCGGTCCGCAACCCCGAGCGCTGGCAGGACTGGGGCACGCCGCAACAGGTGCGCCAAGACCTCAAGGACTTATGGGTCATCACCCTCGCCCACGGCGAGCCACTGCCGGAGGCCCAGTTCGGCGCGAGCTAGGCGCCGCGAAGTCCGGCGCGGTCATGGCATGTGCTTCTGATACTCAAGGACGCTGGGTCTGGCCGACGTCGAGGTGGTCGGCATCGAGGGCCCAGGATGGCCATCGTTCACGCCGGACCTCGTCGAGCACCGCGTCGAAGACCTGCTCAAGGGCGCGCGCCGCAGCCAGGCTGTGCGACGGGCACCCCGACATGACCGCCGTCAGCGCGCATCTGCTCGCCTGTGGGCAGCGCGCGTAGCCACCTCCCACGATGAGTAAGAAGACCAGAAACCTCACAACCTCAGACGTGCTTGAGATTCTGGCTTGGCTCGAAGCGGCTGAGGTAGAGATCTGGCTCGATGGAGGCTGGGGGCACGACGCCCTGCTGGGCGAACAGACGCGCCGGCACGACGACCTCGATCTAGTGATCGACATGGAAGATTGCCATCGGCTCATCGACGCTCTCGCACAACACGGCTTCGAGGTCACGGAGCAGGATTCACCTAACGCGTTCGTTCTCACAGATAGCGGCGGCCGGCAGGTCGATGTGCACGCGGCACACTTCGACGAGGCGGGCAACGCCTCCTATCGGATGAGGAACGGAGAGGAATGGATATTCCCCGCGGACGGCCTCGGAGGCGAGGGCCGCATCGCTGGACGACCGGCGCGATGCATGACCGCAGAGCTCCAAATGCGGTGCAAGACCGGCAACTTCGAACCGACCGCAGTGGACTACCAAGACGTTCGCTTGTTGAATGCCCGCTTTG
>JALZOC010000604.1 GCA_030857365.1 Acidobacteriota bacterium | reverse complement strand
TCGTACGACCCTGTTTTGACACAGGGATCCGGACGGTCGCTTCCCGTCATCGCACGGTTGACCGCATCATCGACGTCCCCTTCCACGACAAGAAAGCCGGCGAGCCCGCTGGCGACCTGATCGTGCGTCGAACCGTGTGCGTGGGGGTGATACCAGTGCGTCCCGGGCGGGTGCGGCTGCGCGGCCCCACCGGTTCCGAGCGACCGCTGCACGTTCCCGAGCTGATGCTCGTACTGGGCTTCGGCGACCCGCTCGTGCGGCGCCAGCGTCCGGCAGGTCGGATCGGACGACGACGTGCGCGTCTGCCCGTCCGCGCGCGGGAGGACCCGCAGGAACGTGTAGTCGCCGAACGTGCCGTTCGGGTTGATGCCGGGTTCGACGTGGAGCCCATGGGTGTGCAGGTTCGTGGTATGCGATCCGTGCGGCACGTTCACGTGTCCCGAGAGGCAGCTCGTGTCGACCAGGTCGATCGGGCTGTTTTCGAAGAACTCATGGAAGTGTCCGAAGATGGTGCGCACGTTCGGCGGGGCACCACACGTGTTCCCTGCCGACTTCTGCATGCGGCAGAAAGTCGCATCGAGCACGTCGGGGTGCACTTCGAACGGGTCCGCGGCGGCCCCTCTCGGCACCCGGCTCAAGTTCGGGCCCAGGTGGTTTCTGAGCGTCACGAGCAAACGCTCGTTCCCGCGGAGCCGTATCGTCGGCCCGGGACTCGAGCCGTTGAAGCTGTAAAGGGGCGTGAACCTGTTGCCCGGCGACGTCGCCCGTGGCGGATGGGCATTACCGACAATGTTGAGGGCGAGCGGCTGATCGGGCCAGTCCGACGGACGCCAGATCCATGGCTCGGTCCAGTCCTCGACGCGCATTTGCGCGAGGTCGATGACGGTATCGGGCGCAGGCGCTGCTGGTGGGACACGCCCCTGTCCCGACCCGGGGGTCTGTGTGCCGGCTGCGGCGGCCGCCGGACCGCTCGATCCCAGCGCCACGATGCCGCCCACGCCGAGTTGAAGCAGTTCGCGCCTTTTCATCGGTGCTGCCGTCCCTAATCGCTTGGTTTGACGTTGATCGCGGAAGACTCCGCGTGTGGACTTTAGCAGAAAGCGGGTGCCACGACTAACCGGGTGACAGGTGCGACGACGGATGGAACGCAGGGCGGGGCTCCAGCCCCGCCTGTACTCGCGAGCCGCAGAGTATGCTAGCGCCCGATGTTCCCGGTGCCGGTCCTCCTGGTTGTCCTCTCGTCAGTCCTCTCCGAACCCGCGGCACCTGTCAATGGGCGAGTGGTCGACCCGCACAGCGGCGCCGTCGTCGCGGGCGCGGAGATCACGATCGTCGGGCGGCGGGGGGCCGTCAGGACCGATGACGCCGGGCGATTCCGGTGGCCGATCGTCCCGCTGCTGCCGGTCGACGTGATTGTCGTGCTTCGTGACGGCCGCGTGGCACGGCCGATCCGCCTGACGGCCATCGACATTACACAGGAACTGACCCTTTCAATCGACGCCGCGGCGAGTCAGTTCGTCACTGTTCTGGGCGTCGCCCCGTCAGCAGACGCGTCGCCGGCCGCGTCGACGACTCTGCTCACGACCGGAGACCTGCAAATGCGGCATGCACAGACGTTGAGCCAGGCGCTCGACCTGGTCCCCGGCGTCGGCACGATCTCGGAGGGTCAGTCTGCCGTCCCGGCCATTCGGGGGCTGGCGCGGGGCCGGACGTTGATCATGGTCGACGGCAGCCGTGCGTCGACCGAGCGCCGCGCCGGTGCGAACGCCGCATTTCTCGATCCAGAGACCGTCCGGACGATCGAGGTCGCGCGCGGCCCCGCGTCAGTTGCCTACGGCTCGGACGCTTT
The DNA here is from genome assembly GCA_030857365.1 of Acidobacteriota bacterium. Classification (GTDB taxonomy): domain Bacteria; phylum Acidobacteriota; class Vicinamibacteria; order Vicinamibacterales; family 2-12-FULL-66-21; genus JALZOC01. The sequence continues at coordinate 1,026 of JALZOC010000604.1, read as the reverse complement.
CGGCGGGGTCATCGTTGCGCGCACGCGCGGACCCGAGTTCTCGACGCCCCTCCGCGTCCGGCTTGCCGGCACCGTCGGCGCCGGCGTCCCGGAACAGCGTGGCGAGCTGGAGATTTCCAAGGGGTACGGATCCGGTGGAGTTCTCATCGGCGTGCGCGCGCGTGACTTCGACGACTACCATGCGCCTGGCGGTGTCGTGACGAACTCCGGATGGCGCGATCACGGCGTTCGAACCCGCTGGGAGACGCTGACGCGCGGGAACTTCTTTTCGATCGGCTGGCAGAGTGATTTTGGTCGAGCTCTCGGGCGACCCCGCAGTGACGGCGACGTGATTCGCGCGACCAGTCCGTTCGAGGATTCGCATCGGCTGACGGGATCGTACGAGCGTGCGTCGCTCGGCGCGTTCCGCAACGTTCGCCTCGACGCACTGGCTGGCGCCACCAGTCAACGCACGGAACAGGATCGGCTGCCCATGCCCGGGCGGCCGCGCAGCGTCGAGCGCAGCGACCTTTCGTCACGCGAGGTTCAGGTGCGGCTCACGGGAGAGCGCGCCGTACGAGGGGTGCGGCTGCACGTCGGCGCCGACCTGCAGGGACGGTACGGCTTCGAAGCACTCGACACGTCGCAGACATACAACCTGGCGGGCGTGCAGACGGCGGAGACCACGACCGTGTCGGTCGATTCGGCGCGCAGGACGGACGCTGGCCTCTTCGCGGAAGCGGAGGTCCACGTGGCCTCCCGCCTTCGGATTTTCGGCGGCCTTCGAGCAGACGCGGTTCGGAACACAAATGAGGGCGGGTACTTCGGCGACCGATCGGTGTCGAACGCGGCGCTCGCAGGCCTGGTCGCCGCAACGCTCGCGGCCACTCCTCGTCTGACGCTCACGGGGCAGGTCGCTCGCGGGTTCCGCGATCCGCTCCTCTCCGATCGGTTCTATCGCGGCCCTGTCGGTCGCGGCTTCGTCGAGGGCAATCCCGAGCTGGCGCCTGAAACGAGCCTGCAGGTCGACGTGACGGCGCGCTACAC
>JALZOC010000078.1 GCA_030857365.1 Acidobacteriota bacterium | reverse complement strand
ATCATCTTCGGGCCATCTTCGCCGATTGCCCACCGGGCGATGTCGTTGTGATGCGCACCCCAGTCCGTCACCGGACCGCCGGAATAGTCGAACCACCAGCGGAACGTCTGATGGCAGCGCTCCTTCAGGTACTCTTCACGCGGCGCCTGCCCGAGCCAGAAATCCCAGTCGAGGCCCGTCGGCACGGGCACCGGCTGGAAAGGCCCCTCGCGAAGACCCGCTGGCAGATAGACGGTCACCTGGGTGAGCTTGCCGATCCGCCCGTTGCGCACGAGCTCGCACGCGAGCCGGAACAGTTTGTTGCTGCGCTGCTGCGTGCCGGTCTGCAGCACGACCCGCTCCTTGCGTACCGCCTTCACCAGCCGCTTGCCCTCGTCGATCGTGAGCGTCAGCGGCTTCTCCGCGTAAATGTCCTTCTTCGCCGCCGCGGCCCCGAGATTGATGAGCGTGTGCCAGTGATCGGGCGTGGCGTTCACGATCACGTCGACGTCCTTCCGCTCGAGCACCTTGCGGAAGTCCTTGAATTGCGCGGGTGCTCTGTCCGGCCCCGCGAACTGCTGCGCGGCCGCCGCGGCATGGCTCTCGTCGACATCACAGACCGCCACGATGTCGCCGAACCGGCTCGCACTCTTCGCATCGCCGCGGCCCATGCCGCCGCACCCGACGAGCGCGATGCCCGGACGATCCGTTGCGCTCACGGGGGGAGCGGGTGCGCCCTGCCCCGCTGCCGACAGCTCCCGCTCGACGAACCACAGGGGTAAGCCGGTGGCGGCCGCCACGGCGCTGCACTGGCTCAGGAACGTTCGCCGGGAGATGTGTATGCGTTTCACCACGCCAGCATTGAACGCCAAACGGGTGCGGAGTGCAAGGGAACGCTACTCGCCCGCCGTAGCCGCTTCGCCGAAGGCGGGGGGCTCGGGACTCCGGGGCGAGGCTGGGCCCAGACTGATGAGCTTTAAACGGTCCCGCCCGGCAGGGCCTTTGCACCTCTACCGTTCGTGGCGACCGCGGTTATCCAAGTCGATACCGAGAACATACCCTCCGATGTCCACGTGCCGGAGCAATACGGCCGTGCGTTCGTCGTCGTGCGCCGCAAAGGGTGTCCGATTGCCCACTTCTCCGTGCCCGTTCGCGACGGGCAGGTGGACATGGAACGCTACGGCCGCGCCCTGCTCCAGGCGATCGGGCGCCGGGCCTGCCACTGGGGCGTCGAGGACTACCTCGGACCAGTGCCCGCGGCTGATATCGAACTGGCGACCGTAGCGATTTGCACGCGGGAACGTCCGGAGGACCTTGTTCGCGCGTTGCGGGCGGTCCAGGCGTTGCGCCCCCCACCGGCCGCGATCCTGATCGTCGACAACCGCCCCGCAACCGACCGCACCCGGGACGCGGCCGCCCGGTTTCCCGGCGTGCGCTACGTGCGCGAGGACAGACCCGGACTCGACGCCGCCCGCAATCGCGCGCTGCGCGAGGCAACGACGCCAATCGTGGCTTTCACCGACGACGATGCGGCGCCGGAACCGGAGTGGCTGGAACGCCTGGTGCGTCCCTTCAACGACCCCCGCGTGTGGTGCACCGCCGGCCTGACGCTGCCTCTGGAACTGGAAACACCCGCGCAGGAGTGGTTCGAGCGCTACAGCCCGTTCGGGCGCGGCTTCGATCGCCTGGTGTTCGACGGGACGCGGCACGACCCGCTGGCCGTCTCCAGGATCGGGGCGGGAGCCAACATGGCCGTCCGTCGCGAGGTGCTGTCGGATCTCGGCGGATTCGACGAGGCGCTCGACGCCGGCACGCCGAGCCGATCCGGAGGCGATCACGAGATGTTCGGGCGGATTCTGGCCGCGGGGCACCGAATCGTGTACGATCCGGCGGCCGTGAGCTGGCACCGCCACCGCCGCACGTGGGAGGAACTCCGGGACGCACTCTATGGCTACGGCGTCGGCGTGTATGCGATGTGGACGCGCAAGCTGCTGGTGGATCGGGAGCCCGGCGTCCTGAGGCACGCCGTTCGCTGGTTCCGGTACGGGCAGGTGCGCCACCTGTACCGGGCCCTCCGGCGCCGCCCCGACGCGGTGCCGCTGGACCTTCTCTTGGCGGAGCTCCGGGGCTGCCTGGCAGGACCGGCGGCCTACCTTGCTGCACGGCGCCAGCTTCGGGAGCCCCGGTGAGATCCGTCGAGCGGGCGGTCTCAATCATCATCCCGACGCACAACCGCCGGGCGTCGGTGGAGCGCGCCCTCCGGGCTCTCGCCGAGCAGTCCTGTTCCCTCTCCCGGATCGAAGTGATCGTCGTCGCCGACGGATGCACCGACGGCACGCTCGAGATTTCACGGACAGACTGGCCGTTTGCGGTGCGCGTTCTCGACCAGCCTGGCCTCGGACCAGCGGCGGCCCGTAATCGCGGTGCCGCGGCGGCGTCGGGCGAGCGGCTGATCTTCCTGGACGACGACATCGAACCGTTTCCGGGGTTCGTGGCCGCACACCTGCGGGCGCACACCGTGTGCCATTCTGCGACGGTCGGAATCGGCTACCTGCCACCGGACCTGCAGGGGCGCCGTGATCTCTTCGCCCTCATGTTGCGCGCCTGGTGGGAGGCCATGTTCGAGCGCATGCGCGAGCCCGGCCACCGGTTCGTGTACTCGGATTTGTTGAGCGGCAACTTTTCGGTGGGACGGCTGCTGTTCGCCCGCGTCGGTGGATTCGACGAGGGGCTGCGCTGCCACGAAGACTACGAGCTCGGCGCGCGCCTCATCCGGGAGGGAGCGCGACTGCGGTTCCTTCCCGACGCGGTGGGATGGCACCACGAGCACACCGGCCTGGCGCGATCGCTGGAACGCAAGCGTCATGAAGGGCGCGCGGACGTGGTGCTGGCCGGCCTGCATCCGGGGCTCGCACCCGTGCTGCCGCTGTCGACGGCCGGGGGGCACCTGACCCTGCGCGGCCGGATCCTGAGAAAGCTGGCCCTCAGAAACCCAGGGGCCGGAGACCTGGTCGAGGCGGGCTGCCGGTCGATGCTGCCGCTCCTCGAAGCCGCCAGGCTGCGCACCCGCTGGCGCCGGTTGCTGAACGACCTGCTGTCTTACTGGTACTGGCGTGGCGTGGGGGAATCGCTCGCCGGAACACCACTCGCGAGCGTAAGCGGGTTGACGGCACCGCACGACATCGCCGCGCACGACCTCGATCTGCGGCACGGCCTCGATACGGCGATGCGCGAGCTCGACGCGATCGCCCCCGCTGCGATCCGGCTGCTCTGGGGCCGGCTCGTCGTCGGAACGCTCCCGCGTCAACCGGGAGCCGAGCCGCTACAGGGCCGGCATCTGCCGCAGTTGCTGCGGACGCGGTTCGCCGGTCGATTTGCCGAGACCCTGGCCTTGCAGCAACTGCTCGACCGCGAGCCCGCGTCCGATGAGGCGGGCTTGCGCGGAGACGCCGAGAAGCGGCCTGCCTGAAGCGCGTCATGCCTCCACGCACGCGCGAGCGCCTGCTGTTCGCCGCATGGCCCGCGTGGGCCGTGCTTGTCATTTCCTGCTACTACGTCCAGCTGTTTCGGGCAGCCGCCGTCCCGCGCCTGCCCTCCCCCGCTGACCTGGCGGCGGCGATGATTCCCGTCATGTTCGTCGGGGCGGCCAGTCTCGTCCTCCGCGTCCTGCAACGTCAAGGCGTTCTGCTCGGTCGCGTGTCCGACAGCGTGCCAGATATTCCCCCACCCGCGCCTCGATCGAGGCAGACCATGCTCCTGGCGGCCGGGATCATGACGATTCCGTGGCTGATGACGCGGGACGCCTTATCCGCGACGCTCTCGGGCGTCAGTGCGCCCGGGCTTCCGTGGTTCGGTGAGGCAGCTGCGCGATCAGGCTCCGCATTCTTCGGCGCTCTGCTCGTCGCTGCTGCCGCACTGGCCGGGGGCGCATCCGTTCTGCGGATGATCGGCTGGCGGACCTCCTGTCGGGTCGAGCGCATCGTGTTTGCCGCCGTCACCGGTGCGGGCGTGGTCTCGTATGGCTCGCTGCTGCTCGCATTCGCCGGCATCTATCGCCCTGTCGTGGTCGCTCTGCTGATCGCCACGCTGATTCTCACCGGCCTCGGCCTCTCGAGTCATGCCACGGTCGAACGGCCGCTTCACGACGCCGCCGGCGTGAGTACAACCACCACCGTGTGGTACGCCTTGACGGCGGTCGCGCTCGGCTACGGCCTGATCGCGGCGCTCGCGCCAGAGAAGGAATACGACGCGCTCTGGTACCACTTGCAGCTGCCGCGGCTCTGGCTCGAAGCGGGGCGTCCCGTCGACCTGATCCACGAATACGTTTCACTGTACCCCCTCACCTGGGAACTGGTGTTTGGCGCGGGAATGGTGCTTGGCGGGCCGGTCGGGGCCAAGCTCCTCCACTTCGCTTGCCTGCCGCTGCTGGCGCTGCTCGTATGGCAGGCGGCGCGCCGGTACATGCCCGGTGTCTCGCCTGCGTTCGCCGCTGCGCTGGTCGTGACGACGCCGACGCTCCTGTGGGAATCGACCACGACGTATGTCGACCTGGCGCTCGCGCTGCACTCGGCCGCGGCGTGCTATGCACTCGCCCGATACGCGGGCACGAAGGAGCGCGGCTGGGGAATCGTCGCCGCACTCCAGTTCGGCCTCGCCGCATCGACGAAGCATCTCGGAGTGGTCGTCACCATCATCGCGCTCACGTTGTTCGTGGTCGCGGCCGCACGGAGCCGCGGCGGCTGGACGCGGCTGCTCCGGCCCGCCATCCTGATCGCCATGCTCGCGGCCGCGGTGCCGTTTCCATGGTATGTGCGCGCATGGACTGCGTCGGGGAACCCGGTATTCCCCGAGATGTTCGCGCTGTTCGGCGCCTCACCGCCAGCGCGCTGGGATGCAATGACCGATCAGGGACTCGCGCGGTTCAAAATGCATTTCGGACTGGGCCGGTCCCCGGCCGCGCTGCTGGCGCTGCCCTGGAATGTCACGGTGCACGGTGCACTGTTCGGCGGCTCTCTCGGGCCCCTCTTTCTCGTGCTGGTGCCGGGGCTCCTGTTCACGCGCCGGCATCCCGCGGCAGTGAAGTGGCTCGTCGGTGGTGTCGTCGCGTACGTGGCAGTCTGGGCATCGCCGATCAGCAGCTTTCAGCTGAGATTTCTGATGCCGATCGTGCCGCCGCTTGCACTGCTTGCCGCGGCAGGACTGAAAAGCATCAGCGTGCGGGCGGTCACCTGCGTGCCGCGTGGGCACACCATCGCGACGTGTGGCGTGCTGTGCCTCGCCGTGTTCAACCTGCCTCCGTTCACCTCGTTTCACGAAGCCGACCGGCGAGGCTGGAACGGCTGGCTGACGCACGTGCTGCGCGAATCGCCCGTGCGCGTGCTTGCAGGCCGGGAGTCCGAAGCCGCGTACCTGCGGCGCGAAGTGCCTTCGTTTGGAGCCTGGGAGGCCGTCAACGCGCAGCTGCCCGCGCGTGTGCGCGTCCTGGCTTTTTCGGAAGGAGACCAGTTCTACGCCGGGCGCCCGCGCGTCTCGCACGATGCCACAATTGCGCGGGGCGCGGTCTGGGGCGCCGGGGCAGAGGACGTCGACGCGGCTGTGGCTGCGCTGCGGCACCTCGAGATCACGCACGTACTGTTCGACAGGCGCCGGCTCGGGGGAGCACACACCGAGACGCTGGCAATCGCGTCGCCGGGGATGCAGCAGGCGTGCATACCGGAGTACGACGATGGTCGATATTGGGTGTGCCGCCTGGATTACGGGCGGTTGCCCGCAGGACCATCAAGGGGGATGGAATAGATTATCGTCGCGACATCAGGTGGGTTGTTGAGGCCTCGTCGCGCCACCAGCACCGCACTTTCCGTCGGGCGTGCTCCACCGCCCCCAGCGGGTGGCCCCAGACGAGAGTGGCAAGATCGGAAGCCGTCCGCAGCCATCCCGATCGCATCCGCACGCGTTCGCGAATTTGGGTCGCAACCCGGTCGCCGTAATAGTCGCGGATGTTCCGGCATCCTTCGTTGAACGCCTCCTGCCGCCCGCGACTTCGGAGGTGCGGCCGCTGCTCGCGCATCACGAACCGAAGCTGCCGGAACATCAATGCGGCGTCGTTGGACATGTTGTGGCCATGTTTCCGATACTCGGCCACCACCGCGGAGTGGAACCGCACCGGATGGTCGCGGCTTATGCGCAGGTACATTGAATAATCAGCACAGGCGTCGACGCGAGAGTCGAAGCCGCCCACCTGGTCGAGGACGCGCCGGCGGAACATCACGATCGCCGGATTCCGGATGCTGTTCCGCCGCAGCAGCGACACGTACGGGTCCCCGGTGGCCCGGACCGGCTGTTCCGTGGGAAGCGGCACGCCTTCGCCCGTGATGAACCTGCTGTGCCCGGCAACGAAGCCGAGAGACGGGCTCGACGTGAGCAGCCTTGCAGCAGTTTCGACAGCATCCGGCAGGAGCCGATCGTCCGCGTCCAAAAAAATCAGAAAGTCGCCGCGGGAGTGCGCGATGCCGGTGTTACGCGCAGCGGCGAGCCCGCGGTTCTCCTGACGGATGCTTCGGACCCACGGAAAGGCGTCGAGAACCGTTCCGATATCGTCAGTGGAGCCGTCGTCTACGACGAGGACCTCCACGTCACGAAAAGTCTGCGTCTTCACGCTCTCGATTGCCTCGGCGAGGAAATGTGCCTGGTTGTAGCAGGGGATCACGACCGAAACCCGAGGCAGTGCGTCCAACACGGCAGGGTTCGGTGCAGCCGGCGCGTGATCGACGTGCGCCACCGTGGCCGACCCGTCTCGATCCTTCGGCGGTGTCACGGATTGGCATCTCATGAGAACGGCACCACGTCCATGGACCGTGAAATGACCGCGGTGTGGCACTGAAAAGGCTGTAAGAACACACCGTTGATGGAACCGGACCCCTGGACGTACAGCGTTGTCCGGCCGAACCGCCACGCCACTGGACGTGCGGCCCCCGTAGGTGTGACTGTTGCCCCGAGCGTGTAAACCCCTGGAGCGAGCAGCAACTCGGGCAGTACGAAGTCCATCTGCAGCCTCGACGCGGCCGCATCCGGCCACCGAACATCTCCGACGCACTCGGCGAGCAGGGTGCCCGACTCGAAGTGGTAGAACGACAGTGTGACGGAGGCCGCCACGCGTGTGTCCGCCGCCAGCGTGACGCGAGCGAGCAGCGGACGGCCCGCCACAGCGGTCAATACTGCGACGCCCTCCGCATCGTGCAGCGAAAAGGCCTCGATACGGATGACGGCGTCCGGGTGATTGTCAGAGTCGTCTTCCTGCGCGACGGGCAGGGCGTCACGTCCGCTCACGAGGCGCTGATATCGGCTGATGACGTCGTGCGGCGATCCGGATGCGACCAGCTTGCCCCCGTCGATCAGGATGGCGCGGTCCGAGAGTTGCTCCACCGCACCCAGGTCGTGCGAGACCACGACCATCGTGGTCCCCCGCCGTTTGAGCTCCTGGATGCGTTGCAGACAGCGCGCCTGGAACTCGCTGTCGCCCACCGCCAGCACTTCGTCGACCAGCAGTACGTCAGGCTCGAGATGCGCCGCGATACCGAACCCGAGCCGCACGTACATGCCGGACGAGTAGTACTTCACCGGAGTGTCGAGAAAAGCACCGACGCCGGAGAAGTCCGCGATGCTGTCCAGCCGCGAGGCAATTTCGCGGCGGCGCATGCCAAGGATCGCGCCGCTCAGGAACACGTTTTCGCGCCCGGTCAGCTCCGGGTGGAAGCCCGATCCCACTTCGATGAGTGCGGAGAGCCGGCCCGCGATCGTAATCTGCCCCTCCGTCGGAATTGTGATGCCGCCGAGCAGCTTCAGGAGCGTGCTCTTGCCGGCCCCGTTTCGTCCGACGATGCCCAGCGTCTCGCCGCGGGCGACGTCGAAGCTCACGTCGCGGAGCGCCCAGAAATCTTCCGACGTCTGCCACAACGCGCCGACGGCCCGCCCCACGACGCCGCCCGTTCGGACGTCGCGCCGAGGCGGCATCCGGTACCGCTTGGAGACGCGCTCACACCGCACATCGACGGGGTTCATGGTCAGATCACGTCAGCCATGGTGGTTTCGACGCGCTTGAAGAACGCGTACCCAAGGGGCAGCAGGACTGCAGCGACGAGGAGCGGGATCGCGAGAGTCTGGAACTCGGGCGGGAGACCGTGGACAACTGCCCGGCGGAAGCTCTCGACAATGCCTGTCATCGGATTCAGCAGGAACCACACGCGGTACGCATCCGGGACCGCGGAGAGGGGATACGCGATTGGCGTCGAAAACATCCAGAGATACAGGATGAGTGGTACCGCGAGACCGACATCCCGAAATCGCACCTGAATTGCGGAGAGCAGGAATGCCGACCCCGTGATCAGCCCGGTGAGCAGAAGAACGACGGGGAGCGCGTACAGCGCGTTCCACGTCAGCGGGCGGTCATGGTAGGCGAGCAATGCGC
>JALZOC010000603.1 GCA_030857365.1 Acidobacteriota bacterium | reverse complement strand
TGTCATGCCCTTCAATCCGGCACTCCTGAGCAGGTCGAGCGCGAAGCCTTCGCGCGGGATGATCCGCGTCTCGATCCCGCGCTCCGTGCCGGCAAACGTGATGACCGCCTGCGGATCCCGCCGCAGCACCTCCCTCGCGACGGCGATGCCGGGGTACAGGTGTCCGCCCGTCCCCCCCCCGGCGATCACCACCCTCATGGGCTTCATGCGGCGTCATGCGGCTTCATCACTCTGGGGCCGTCAGCGTGGTCGTGACCACGTGGCGGGACGACGCGTGCTGCGACACGTTGAGCAGCATGCCCATGCCGATCAGGTTGATGAGGAGCGACGATCCGCCGTAGCTCACGAAGGGCAGCGGAATGCCCTTGGGCGGCACCAGCCCGAGCACCACGCTGATGTTGAAGAACGCCTGGAACGCCACCATCGTCGTGAGGCCGATCGCCAGGAACGCGCCGAAACGGTCCGGCGCGCGCATCGCGGTGCGCATGCCGCGCCACGTGATCACGCAGAAGCAGGCGACGACCATCGTCGCGCCCAGCAGACCGAGTTCCTCCGCGATGACCGAGTAGATGAAGTCGTTGTGCGGCTCCGGAAGGAAGAACAGCTTCTGCACGCCCCCCATCAGCCCGCGGCCGAACACGCCCCCGGTCCCCACGGCGATCATCGACTGGACCATCTGGTAGCCGTCTCCAAGCGGGTCGGCCCAGGGGTTCAGGAAGGACGTGAAGCGGCGGGTGCGGTAATCGGACGACGCGACGAGCACGTAGAGCGCCGGGGCCGCCGCCAGCAGGAGCGTCGCCACGTAGCGGTAGTCGATGCCTGCGGCGAAGAGCATCACGGCGGCGATCATCAGCACTGTCACCGCGGTGCCGAGATCCGGTTCCGCCAGGATGAGACCGACGATGGCCCCGACGACCACCGCGATGGGCACCAGCGCCGTCGGGGACTCGGCGATCCGGTCCATCCGCCGCTCGAGCAGTGCCGCAATGAAGACGATGACCACGATCTTCGCCAGTTCGGACGGCTGAATGCCGAGCGGACCGATACCAAGCCAGCGGCTCGCGCCGTTGACCGGCTGGCTGAAGAGGACGGCGACCAGCGCGAGGCCCACCGTGACCAGGCCTGCCCAGATGAACGTGGGCTGCCGGTACGTCCGGTAATCCACGCGCATGACGATGGGCACGAGGAGGAGCCCCAGCAGCGCCCAGGTCGCCTGCTTCGCGAGATAGAGATAGGGGTCCTGATGTTTCTCGAGCGTGAGCACCGCCGAGGAGCTGTAGACCATCACCACGCTCGTACACACGAGCAGCAGCGTCGCGGTGAAGAGCAGCTTGTCCGATTTCAGTTTTCGCGCCATATGCCGCCGCCTAAAGGTCCAGCCGAGTGGGACCGACAAGTCATCCGTGAACTGCACAGGTTCGCCGCGCGAGCGAACGCCCGAACACGTCTGCACCGCGAGTGGTGCATCTCGCGACGGCGCCGGCCGCCGCCGCGAATCGCGCCGTCATCGTGAGCAGTCAGCAGTCATCAGCCGGACGGGAGCCAAGACACCACCCTCGCAGACCGGGGCAGCCTGCGTTCCCAGCGGACGGTTCTTCACCGCACCGACCGGTCTGATGACTGCTCACTGCTCACGCATGACGTTCCATTCCTCCTGCAGCCGCGATACTTCCAGTTTGAACACCCGTCCGCGCTCCGCGTAGTCGCGGAACATGTCGAAGCTCGCGCACGCAGGCGCGAGCACGACCGTCTGACCGGGTTCAGCCGACGCGAATGCCGTCCGGACCGCCGCCGACATGTCCGTCGACTCGTGCACGGGAATCCGCTGCCCCAGTGCCTTCGCGATCAGAGGACGCGCCTCCCCGATCGCGACGACGGACGCGCGCCTGGCGCGCAGTGGTTCGAGGAGATCGCCGAAGTCGCCACCCTTGAAGCGCCCGCCGAGGATCACCACGAGGCCGTGGTCGAAGCTCTCGACCGCCCGGCGCGCGGCCTCGATGTTCGTCGCCTTCGAGTCATTCACGAACCGCACGCCTCCCACTTCACCGACCGGCTCCAGTGCGTGCTCGAGGCCGGTGAACCCCTCCACCGCCCTGGTCATCGCCGCCGATTCCACGCCGATGAGCGACGCGACGGCAGCGGCCGCCAGGACGTCAGCCACGAGGTGCCGTCCGATGAGTCGAATCGCGGCGACCGGCACGAGCGGCTGCTGCCCGGTCCCGGTTCGGCGCACGATCGTCTCGCCGTCGAGTACGACTCCGGCGTCGAGGCGGTCGTGCATCGAGAACAGCAGCCGGCGTGCGCGAGAGCGCGCCGCGATCGACAACGCCGCCGGGTCGTCTGCGTTCAACACCGCCCAGTCCTCCGCCCCCTGTGTCGCGAAGACGCGCGCCTTGGCGGCCGCGTACTCGGCAACGCTGGCGTGCCGGTCCAGATGATCCGGCGAAAAATTGAGCAGGACCGCGATCCACGGGCGGAACGTGCTCGTCGCTTCCAGCTGGAAGCTGCTGACCTCGACCACGTGGATCGTGTCCTCGGTCGAGTCGTCCACCTGGGCGCTCAGCGCGAGGCCGATGTTCCCCCCGACGAGCACCCGGCGGCCGCCGGCTTCGAGCATCAGGCCCGTGAGCGTCGTGGTGGTCGACTTCCCCTTCGTGCCGGTGATCGCCACGACCCTGCCGCGAAGCCAGCGCGACGCGAGCTCCAGCTCCGAAATCACCTCGACGCCCAGTCGGCGCGCGGCCTCGACGGCGGGCTGCCGCGCAGGGACGCCCGGGCTCATCACGATGAGATCGGCGCCCGTCAGCGTGCCCTCGTGGTGCCCGCCGAGTTCGAGCGTGACTCCGGCCGCCCGGAGCCGGACTTCCTGGTCGATCTCGT
>JALZOC010000602.1:2465-2880 GCA_030857365.1 Acidobacteriota bacterium | reverse complement strand
GGCGGCGCGGTATCGGTCACCTTCGCACCGGGCACCCCGTTTGCTCCTCCCGCGTTTCCCTCGGCACTCCCACGGGAGAGCGTGAACGCCCTGCCGCTCTCCGAACTACCGCCTCGTAACGTGCAGGTTTTCGATCCCGCCCTGGAGAGCCCGTCGACGCAGCAGGTGTCGGCCGGGTATGTGTTCTCCGTGACGAGCGACTTCGCGCTCGCCTTCGTTACGTCCACAGCCGCGGGCGCCATCTGATCAGGCGGATCGACACGAACGCGCCCGTCCCCTTCGCCGGGGGCGGCACCCGGTCGGTCGCGGAGGCGGACGCCACCCGGCCCATCTTCAACGACCGACCGGCGGGTTTCGCCCGCAACAGCGAGCGGACGCCCGGCTTCGCGCAGTTCGATCTGGGACTCGTTCGGCG
>JALZOC010000602.1:0-2455 GCA_030857365.1 Acidobacteriota bacterium | reverse complement strand
ACACGAACGCGCCCGTCCCCTTCGCCGGGGGCGGCACCCGGTCGGTCGCGGAGGCGGACGCCACCCGGCCCATCGAACCGGTCGCGGGCGGGTTCCGGCTGATCGAACAGGACCAGTCGAGCGGACACAGCACGTTCGACGGGCTGTATGCCAACGCGCGGAAGCGCTTCAACCAGGGTTTTGCCGTCGACGTCGCGTATACGCTCTCACGCATCGAGAACGACACCGACGATATCAACTTCCGGCCCATCGACAGCCGCCGGCCAGACGACGAGCTGGCGCCGAGTCTCAACGATCGTCGGCACGTCCTGGCGATCAACGGACTGGTCCGCGTGCCGCTCGCCATCGATGTGGCTCCCGTGCTCCTTCTCTCGAGCGGCCAGCCGCTCAATGTCACGACGGGCCGCGACGACAACGGCGACACCATCTTCAACGACCGACCGGCGGGTTTCGCCCGCAACAGCGAGCGGACGCCCGGCTTCGCGCAGTTCGATCTGGGACTCGTTCGGCGCTTCAGCGTCGGCACGGCGTCGGTCGAAGCCAGGGCGGAGGTCTTCAACGTCTTCAACCGCACGAATTTTTCGGGATTCTTCAATTGGGGCGCGAGCGGCGTCCGCCCTGACGAGCAGGGCACACTGGATGTCCAGCCGACGCAGGCCGGTCCCGCGCGCCAGTTCCAGTTCACCGCCAGGGTCCGGTTCTGAGTGATGGGTCACCAGCTTCGCGCGCAATTCGCCAACGCGCACCAGGATGTCCTGCTGCTGGACGCGGGCGACCGCGCGGCTATCGAGGGCTACCTCCTCGCGCGGGACCTCGTCTCCGACGGTGAGCTGCCCTCGCGGGTCGAACGCGCCGGGGCAGGAAACATGAACCTGACCCTTCGGGTGTCGCTGCGGAGTCGCAGCCTCATTCTCAAACAAGGGCGGCCCTGGGTGGAGAAATACGACCACATTGCCGCGCCCTGGGAACGCACGGTGATCGAGGGGCAGTTTTACGAGGCCGTCCGGAGCGTGCGGGCGGTGTCCGGTCGTATGCCGGAGCTGCTGGCGATCGACCGGAAGAACCACGTGCTCGTCCTCGAGGATGCGGGCTCGACCGGGGACTTCACGTCGATGTACGAGGATCGGCGGATTTCCCAGCCAGACCTGACTGAGCTCCTCGACTGGCTGTCGGCGCTGGGCAGCGTTACGATCCCGGATCAGTGGCAGCGCAGATTCGCCAACCGCGCGATGCGCGATCTCAATCATGAGCACATCTTCAGCCTTCCACTGGCGGCGCAGAACGGCCTGGACCTGGACCGCATTACCGAGGGACTGGCGTGCGCCGCGGCGGAACTCAAACGCGATCGCGCGTATTGCTGGCACGTCAGCGAGCTCGGCACGGCCTACCTCTGGGACGGCGGTGCGCTCGTCCACGGCGATTACTTTCCCGGCAGCTGGGTCCGCGCGGCGGACGGGATCCGCATCATCGACCCGGAGTTCTGCTTCCTCGGCGTCCGGGAGTTCGACTATGGCGTCATGCTCGCGCATCTTGCGCTCGCGCGCGCCGGCGTCGAGGCAGCCAGGCAGGTTCTCGCCGCCTCGGACCGTGAGCACCTCATGGACACGATGGTTCTGGGATTTGCCGGAGTCGAAATCATGCGCCGTCTGATCGGCGTGGCGCAACTGCCGCTGCCGTACGGCATCGACACGAAGCGGCACCTGCTCGATGTCTCGCGGTCGCTCGTCCTGGCACCGGAACGGAGATTGGCGTGCTGGTCTTGACGCACGGGATGGCAGCCGCGGCCATGGTCGTCGCGCTCGCATCGACCAGCGTGGCACAGACGCGCGTCCCCGTCTGGATCGATACCGACCCAGCGCTCGGCGAGCCCGAGCGCGATGTCGACGATGGGCTTGCGCTCGTGCACGGCCGTGGAGCGGAAGCCGTATCTGCTGGTCTCGGAGTCTTTTTCGTCAGCTTCGCACCGTGCGCTCTGTTGCTGGACGGCGCCGGCTGAGTTCAAGCGCGACCTGCTCGACCGCCTGATGCGCTGACATGTCGAGACCGCGCATCCTCATCATCGTCGGTGCCATCGCGCTGATGGCGGCAGCGGCGTACTTCCTGCCGTTGGCGGCCTGGGTGACCACCTTGGCGGAACGCGCGCGGGAGGCCGGCACGCTCGGCGTGATCGTCTTCATCGCCGTCTACGTGGCGGCCACGGTGGCATTTTTACCCGACTCGATCCTGACACCATTGCCGTCGTCGTGATTGGCACGCGCGCGGCGCGCCGGGCGCTCAACGCGCCCCTTGAAGGGACTTCGTCATGAAGAGGACTACCGCTCTCGCCGTCGGCCTGCTGCTCGCGATGCTGCCTGCGGACCGACAGGCCGGAGCCAGCAGCTTCGACCATCGCTACCCGGCCCATGCAGATGTCCTCGCGCGATACGTCCGCATGCCGGGTGTCGATTACGCGGCG
>JALZOC010000601.1 GCA_030857365.1 Acidobacteriota bacterium | reverse complement strand
ACCTGGAACCAGACCCTGAAACGTACAACCTGAAACCTACAACCTCTCCAATGCGTTCCCCGCATGGAACGTATGCGGGAACCAGATGGGACGCCCATCACCCAGCCGCATTGATTGCATCAGAAAGTTGTGCACGACACCCGCCGCCGGGCTCCTCTATCATCGACCCATGATCGACGCCGACGCCAACGCCACTCGCACCCTGACGCTCGTCCTCCCCGAATCGGATTGGAAGGCGCTCCGCGCGGCCGAACCGGACGCGATCGGATGGTTGCGGGCCCAGATCCAACACCGGCTGGCTGTTCCGTCTGCCCCGTGGTCGTCGCGCTCCAATCCGGCATCGGCGTCCACCGCCGAGACCTGGTGGGGCAACGAAGACGAATACTGAGCCTTACCGGGCGGTCTGCCCGGGCTTCAGCACGAGGATCTCGACTGCCGGATCCAGGAGCTGCCGCAGGCGGTCGGGAGTCCCGGTGAGCACCGGAAACGTCCCGTAGTGCATCGGCACCACCTGGCGCAGGCCGAGCATCCGGGCGGCCAGCGCCGCTCCTTCCGGCCCCATGGTGAAGTGATCGCCGATCGGCAGGAATCCGATTCCGGGGGCGTGCATCTCCGCAATCAGGCGCATGTCCCCGAACACCGCCGTATCTCCCGCGAAGTAGAACGCCTCGTTGTCTTCGGTGCGCACGACGAAGCCCGCCGGCTCCCCCAGGTACACGGTCGTGTCGTTCTCGACGACGCTGCTCGTGTGAACGGCGGGGACCATGCTCACTTTCAGCCCGGCGATCTCAATCGTGCCGCCGATGCCCATGCCGTGCACGCGCTGCAGCCCCTTGCGCTCACACCAGAGCGCCAGTTCGTACACGGCGACGATGGGGGCGCCGGTCGAGCGGGATACCGCCACCACGTCACCGGCGTGATCCGAATGGCCGTGCGAGAGCAGAATCAGGTCGGCCTCGGCGATGCGCTTCATCTCGGGCGGGCACATCGGGTTGTGCTCCAGCCAGGGGTCGGTCACGATCCGTTTGCCGCCCGGGGTCGTGATCACGAAGGTGGAATGTCCGTACCAGGTGATGGACAGGGGTCGGGCGCGGGTGGCCATCGCACGATTGTACGAGCGACCCCGCGCGTCGTCTAGCCACGGCCGGGCTTCGAGCCAGCCGTCGCACTATACTTGGAAGGTTCATGCAGACTGTCCCCTTGAACTTCATCCGCGGCCGGAAGAAGCGGGTCGAGGAGTTGCCGCGCCAGCCGAAGCCCGAGTGGCTGAAGGTCCGCGCACCCGGTTCCGAGAACTACCACCGGCTGAAGGGGCTGATGCGGACGCTCGGGTTGCACACGGTGTGCGAAGAGGCGAACTGCCCGAACATCGGGGAGTGCTGGAATCACGGCACCGCGACGTTCATGATCCTTGGCGACACCTGCACGCGGTCCTGCGGATACTGCAACGTGACGCACGGCACACCGAAGCCACCCGACGCGCTCGAACCCGCCAGGGTCGCGAGCGCGATCCGCGCGATGGATCTGGACTACGTGGTGATCACGTCCGTGGACCGCGACGATCTGGCGGACTGCGGCGCCTCGCACTTCGCGCAAACCATCGCGGAGACACGCCGCCGCCTCGCGAGCTGCCGGATCGAGGTCCTGATCCCGGACTTCAAGGGGCACGAAGGTGCCTTGCGGGTCGTGCTCGACGCGGGACCCGACGTGCTGAACCACAACATCGAGACCGTGCCGCGGCTGTACCGCACGGCACGCCCGGGCGGCCGCTACGACCGGGCGCTTCAGGTGCTGGATCGGTCGAGAACACAGGCGCCGCACATTCCCACGAAGTCCGGCCTCATGGTGGGGCTGGGCGAAGAACTGCCGGAGGTGGTCGCCACTCTGTCCGATCTGCGATCCGCCGGATGCCAGATCGTGACGATCGGGCAATACCTCAGACCATCCCTGGCGAACCTGCCGATGGCTCGCTACTACACCCCCGCCGAATTTGCCGAGCTGAAGCGGAGTGCTCTCGACATGGGCTTCGGCCATGTCGAGTCCGGCCCTCTGGTGCGCAGTTCATATCATGCGCACGAGCAGGTACACGCATTGGAAAACCGCTGAGCCGGGCTACACCTCAGGCCTTCTTCTTTGGCCGGTACACATGGGTGGCCTGGCCGAAGAAGACCTCGGCCGACTCCATCACGGTCTCCGACAGCGTGGGGTGCGGATGGATGGTCATTCGCACATCGGTCGCGTTTGCACCCATCTCCACCGCGAGCACCCCTTCGGCAATCAGCTCTCCGGCGCCGGGGCCGACGATGCCGACGCCGAGGACGCGTTGGGTCTTCGGGTCGAGGATCAGCTTCGTGAGGCCGTCGGCGCGGTCCAGGGTCTGGGCGCGCCCTGACGCACCCCACGGGAACCTGGCGACCGTCACCTCGCGGTGCTGCTTCTGTGCATCCCCTTCGGTGAGACCACACCACGCCAGTTCAGGGTCCGTGAAGACAACCGCCGGTATCGCGAGCGGTTCAAAGGCGACACGCTCCCCCGCAATGGAATCCACCGCGACGCGCCCCTCGTGGGAGGCCTTGTGCGCGAGCATCGGCTCGCCGACGACGTCGCCGATGGCGTAGATGGACGGCTCCGCGGTTCGCCGTGCGGGATCGACTTCGATGAAGCCGCGGGCATTCACCTTCACCCCGGTGCGCTCGAGCCCGGGAATTGCGGAATTCGGCCGCCGTCCGATCGAGATGAGCACGCGATCGAAGGTCCGCTCCTTCCCGGCATCCCCGGTCACGCCTTCCCCCTCGAACGTCACCACGATCCCCTTCGTCGATTCCTTCATGCCGACCACTTTCGTGTTCAGCAGCACGCCGTCGCAGATCGACCCGATCCGCTTGGC
>JALZOC010000600.1 GCA_030857365.1 Acidobacteriota bacterium | reverse complement strand
GCGGGAGGCAGGGGCCAATCACGTGCACCGCACGCTGCTGGACACCAGAAGCTACCTGGCAGGTCTCGTGGAAGTTCCCGAAGTCCAGGGCGCGGACGCCGCCTGAGGACGCCTGCTTCGGCCTGACCGGCCCCCGCCAGGGCTGCGGCGGTCCGCCGAAGCGCCTCGCGCGACGTCGGAAGGCGAAAGCGACGATGAAGGAGAACGCCGTGAAGATGGTCGCGACTCTACTGCTCGGTCTCACCGTAGCGGCGTCCGATTTGCCGGCGGACCGGACGGTCGCCCCCGTCAAGCTGGTGGAAGTGCCCGGGTACTCGGAAGGCATTGTGTTCGACGGCGGTGGCATCGCTTATATCTCGCTGCCGAACAACGGCGCCATCTACAAGGTGACCGGAACCACAGCGACCGTCTGGGCCAGGGTGCCCGCGCCCAACGGCCACAAAATTCTCCCTGACGGGACGCACCTCGTGTGCGACGGCGCGGAGCACGCCGTGCTGCGTCTGGATTCGGCCGGCAAGGTCATCGGCAAAGCGTCGAGCGAATCGGCGGGGACGCCGCTTCGCGCCCCGAACGACTTGACGCTCGATGCGCACGGCGGGTTCTACTTCACCGATCCCGGCGGCTCGGGGCTCAAGAATCCGATCGGCACGGTCCATTACGTCGACGCCAGAGGGACCACGCACCTCGTCGCGAGCGGCCTCGCGTTCCCGAACGGCATCGTCCTCCGGCCGGACGGCCGGACGCTGCTGGTCGGGGAAAGCCAGCGGAACCGCATCCTCAGCTACCCCGTGTCGGCGCCGGGAGCGGTCGGAGCCATGACGGTGTTTGCCACGCTCCCGGAGAAGGCCGCCGGCCAGATCGGCAACGAGCCCGACGGCATCACGCTCGACGCGGACGGCAATCTGTTCGTGGCGCACTACGGCATGGGACAGGTGCAGGTGGTCTCGCCCGACGGCCGGGTCATCCGCCGCTACACCGCGGGTCCGTTGACGACGAGCAACGTGGCGTTTGGCGGACCGAACATGGACCAGCTGTTCGTCACCGGCGCCCTGGGCGACCAGAAGACGCCCGGTGCGCTGTTCCGGCTGGATTTGCCGGGGGTGAAAGGTCTGTGGACGGGAGGAAAGCGATAGCCGGCGCCGCACCCGGCGTGCTGCACCTCTGAGGTAACGCGTTCAGAAGAGGCCGATCAGCCGGAGCGCCGCGAGCGCCGAGAAGCCGAGCAGCAGCAGGTCGAAGGTGCGCTGGGGGATCCGCCGCGTCAGCCACCGGCCGGCGAGGAGCCCTGCGACAATCAACGGGCTGAGCGCCACGTTGAGCAGCAGCGTGCCGCCATGAATCAGGCCGAGCGCGATGCTGAACGGAATCTTGAACGTGTTCACGATGAGGAAGAACCACGCGCTCGTCCCCACGAACTCCATTTTCGGCAGCGACACCGCCAGGCAGTAAATCGCGAAGACCGGACCGGCGGCGTTGGCCAGCATCGTCGCACCTCCCGCGACGAGGCCGATCGTCCAGGCAAACACCCGGGTATGCGGCACGCTCCCGAACCAGTCGGGCTTCTGCATTCTTGCAATCTGCAGCACGACGAGCCCGAGAATGATGCCGCCGATGATCGGCTTGTAGACCGCCTCGCTCAACGTTCGCATGTACCAGGCGGACACCATCACGCCGATGCAGGCCGGCGGCAGCATGCGGCGGATGTAATCCCACCGCGCGTGCCGATGGAAGGCGCGCACCGCACTCACGTCTCCGACGATCAGCATCGGCAGCACGATGCCGGTCGAGGTCCGTGCCCCGAAGAGGAACGCGAAGATCACGACCGGCAGCAGGCCCATCCCCGTGATCCCCGCTTTCCCGATCCCGACACACGCCGCCGCGAAGGCCGCGAGGAGCCACTGCAGCAGGTCCAGATGAGGCATGAGGAATCGATAGTATGCCGCGTGGCTGACCCCTTGCACTCCGGACTGCTGCCGCGTGAGGTGCGCGGCCGTCGAATTCAAGGAGAGACCGTCCATGTCGAGAACAGCGTCCCCCCAGAATCCCGCGCTGGCGGATCCCAAAACCCAAGGGGCGAAGCCCGAGTATCCCCAGGAGAAAATCGAGGCCCCCGGCTCAATTGCAGAGATGACGCCGGCGGCGGACCACGGGGAAGAGTCGTATCAGGGGCTCGGCCGATTGAAAGACCGGGTAGCGCTCATCACCGGCGGCGACAGCGGAATCGGGCGCGCCGTGGCGATCGCCTACGCGCGTGAAGGCGCGCACGTCGTGCTCAGCTATCTCCCGGAGGAGGAGCAGGACGCCGCCGACACCGCGGAGTGGGTGGAGAAGGCGGATCGGAAGGCCATCAGGGTGCCAGGCGACATCCGCGACGAACGCCACTGCGCGGCGATTGTCGATCGGGCGTTCGACGAGTTCGGCAAGCTCGACATCCTCGTCAACAACGCGGCGTTCCAGATGACGCACGAGAGCATCGAGGAGTTCTCGACCGAGGAATTCGATCGGACGTTCAAGACGAATGTATACGCCATGTTCTGGCTCTGCCGCGCCGCATTGCCCAGAATGGAGGCCGGCAGCGCCATCATCAACACCGCCTCAATCCAGGCGTTCGACCCCAGCCCGAATCTGCTCGCGTATGCCCCGACCAAGGCGGCCATCGTGAACTTCACGAAGGCGCTGTCGCAGATCGCGATGAAGAAGGGCGTCCGCGTCAATGCCGTTGCGCCCGGTCCTGTGTGGACGCCGCTCATTCCCTCGACAATGCCCCGGGAACGCGTGAAGAGCTTCGGCAAGGACACGTCGTTCGAGCGCGCCGCCCAGCCCGTCGAGATTGCGCCGGTGTTCGTGTTCCTTGCGTCGAACGAAGCCAGGTTCGTCACAGGAGAGG
>JALZOC010000599.1 GCA_030857365.1 Acidobacteriota bacterium | reverse complement strand
GTGCCGTCCTTGTCCAGGCGGGCCTCGACGCTGATGAAGTCGAACTCCGCTCCACGGTATCCCGAGTCCGGCGGGCGCTGCAGCGGGCCGGTGCCCGACTGCACGGCATCGTCCACGGCGTACCGCCCCGGGGTGGCCGCCTCCTGCAGCCGCAGCGACCGCCAGGCGTCGGTGGCGCGATCGAGATACAGCTCGACGAAGCGGAGATGGCCGACGCGTGGAAGCTTCTCACCATTGCCGTCGCCGCTCTGCAGAAGCGCGTTCGCCTCGTGCACGCCCTGGGCGATCAGGCGCGCGGCGTCGCCGGCGCCCACGCCGGTTCCGCCACTTCCGAGCAGCGTGGCGGCGAGCGCGAACTCCGGCCCCCCCTGCGCCTTTCCCTCCGTCAACCGCTGTGCCCAGCCGACGACCGCGAGGCGCACCGTTCGTACCAGGTCGGGCGACCGCAGCTTCCCTTCTTCGCCAAGGCCGACAACGATGACGGCCTTCGGCCGGGGCATGAAGCTGCCGCGTTCGAGATTGGGTCGCACGTTGATGAAGATCTGATGCGAGCCCACGGCGACCGGGTAGACGCCCATCTCCAGCGACTGCTTCATCGCCCCGCCGATCAGGCTGTCCATGACCTTCTCGGTGCCGGTCAGCCGCGTCGCATGGTAATGACCCAGCAGGAGCGCCGCCGGCTCGAACGTCAGATCGCCGTTGACGACGGTGATCCGAAGCGGCTCCGCCGTGGTCGCTTCATCACCGGCTCGAGGCGCTACGCCAGCGGCTGCCACCTCGGCGCGGACGGCGACCGCGTCCGTCATCGCACCGCGCAGGAGCCGGCGATCGGGGAGGTTCTTCCGGGGGTCCACGCCGTTCAGCGGCTGCTGTCGTCCGTGGAGGGCGTTCACGAGGAAATCCGCGGTCTCCGGGTGCGCAAAGAAGGAGACGTGGGTGACCGACGTGGCTGGCAGGTTGCCGCCCGGCCCGAAACACCCGATCCTCGCCGCCGGAATGAACACGCCGCTCGCCCGATCGATGCGCCAGCCGGCCTCGGATGGTACGACGAGGTCGTTGGCGGAGGCGAAGAACTGATCGACGCCGATATCGAGCAACCGCAGCAGAATCTCGCCGGACGGATGGTAATTCGCGACCAGCGCCGAGTAGGCGTCGGCCGGCGGGCCGGGCGGCTGCTGAATGGCGGCGATCGGGTCACCGTCCGCGTCCATGGAGTGAAGGCCTGGCAGGTCGCCGGACACGTGATTGGCGAGCCAGACGAGACCGTTGGCGACGAAGTCCGCACCAGTCGTGAACGGATTGTCGGGGAAGAGCTCGAGGAGATTGGCCATCCAGCCGACGGTCTGGTCCCACCGTTCGGGCGTGGCGAGCGGTGTGCCGTCGTTCGGCGACGCGACCAGTACCGCGCGACCGAGCTTGAACCGGTGCGCAAGATCCCCGAACGAGGATCCGCGCTCCACGATCTGCCGCAGGACGAGACCCCCGCGCGAATGGGTCACCACGTCGAACGTCGTGGTCTGATCCGGGAGCGCGTCGAGCAGCATCCGCGCGTTCTGTTCGGGAGGCCGGCTGACGCTGAAGTGGTCGAACCCGAAGACGCGATCGCCGTACGTATCCTGGACCCGATCGAAGAACGTCGATTCAGCGAGGCGGCGGTAGGCGGCACCCGTGCTCGAAAAGGTTCCATGGAGGAAGAGCAGCGACCGCGCTGGTGAGACGGGGCGGGTCGATTCCAGCGCGCCGGCCGCGAGCGCCTCTCTGGAGACCCTGACCCAACCTTCGGTGAGGCCGCGCTGTTTCCAGACCGCGCGCTCGAACGCCTCGGCAAGCCGTGGCAGCAGAAGACTCACGGCCTTGTCGGCCGCGACCTTCACGACCTTGATGACGATCGCCTTGATCGCCGTCCCCACGAGTCCGCGCGTGGCAGCCCGGCGCGGCGTGAGCTGAAAGCGGACCTGCGTGGGCCCGCGCAGCCCGCGGCTGGCGGATTCGACAGGCAGATGGAACGTGAGCGCTCCGGACTGATGGCGGATCGCGAGCACGGCGGTGTGACCGGGCTCGACGCCGTAGCTCATGTCGAGCCCGACAGCCGACACGACCCGGCCGCGCGTCGCGGGAGCGGGCTCCAGCACGACCTCCTCGGCGACCCGCGACTGCGCCGTCAGAAACTCGGGCGGAATCCCGGGCAGGTCGACTGCCGCGACGCGGGCGGCGCCGCGGGAGGTGCCGAGGCGTCGAATCCTCCATCCGGGTGAATTGAGCTGGATAGGCATGGAATCCTCGCCGGGCAAGACCTCTCAGGTTCGAGGCGGGGTGCGCCTGCGGATCGCACGCTTCTTCGGGGCGCGCTTCTTCTCCGCAGGCGTCTTTCCCGCGCGCTTCGCTCTCATGCGCTTCGCTCTCACCCGCTTCGCTCCCACGCGCTTCGCGGGCGCCGGGCGCATGGTGAGCCGCGGCACGGATCGCCTCGTCGTCGCCGGCGCCGCGTCGAGTGTATACGCCGGAAGGATGCCCTGCGCATAGAGCAGCGCGTAGACAAGCGCCTGGTTTGTCTTGTGCCCCGGGCGGAAGACGTTGTTGTACAGCCACTCCCTGGCGTGGGCGAGGCCGCGGCCGAGATCGATGTCCACGTCGGCCGAGTGGACCAGCGACGCAGGACCGGCACCCGGCAGGGGCACGGCTTCGTCCGAGAACGAGAGCTGGATATTGCCTTCGGCAAAGCGCATGTGCTTCCAGCTGTCCGGATGCGCCGGCAAGTGAGAAAGGTGACCGGGGGCCGCGTGGCCAGGCGCGCCCGCAAACTCGGACGCCCGCGGCATCCGCGCCTTCAGGGCCGGGTCGAACATCACATACACCCTGTCGACCGCGACGTGACGGACGGCCCGGACG